>NZ_JBEZJY010000006.1:0-282496 GCF_040651415.1 Streptomyces sp. NPDC048484 | reverse complement strand
GTCCGGGCCCGGCCCCCGGGGGTCGTTGGGCGGGGCCCTCGGCCGCCGCCCACCCCTCGCTGTCGTTCGCGGACTACGTTCGCGGGGTCACCGCGGGGTCACTGCGGAGTCATGCGCTCCACCATGTCCGGGTGCTCCTTGAGCCACGCGGCGACGGCGTCCTCCTCGTGTCCCTGGCCACGGTCCTTGATCTCGGCCTCCAGGCTGCCGAGTTCGTCCTCGCTCATCTTGAAGTTCTTGATCCACTTGGTGAGCTGCGGATACTGCTCGGGGAACTTCTTGTTGGAGATGGTCCGGATCGTGTTGCCCTCACCGAACAGCTTCTTCTCGTCCGACAGCTTGGTGAGCTTGTACTCGCTGTAGGCCCAGTGCGGGGACCACAGAACGACGGCGACGGGCTCCTTCTTGCTGTACGCGCGCTTCAGCTCGGCCAGCATCGCGGGCGTGGAGCCGTCGACGACCTCGTACTCCTTGTCCAGGCCGTAGCCCGGGAGCACGTCCTTCTTGAGGATGTTCATCTCGCCGGTGCCCGGCTCGATGCCGATGATCTTGCCGTCGAAGGTGTCGGCCTTGCCCTTGAGGTCCGCCAGGGACTTGACGTCCTTGACGTAGGAGGGCACCGCGATCTCCAGGGACGTCGGCTCGTACCAGGTGCCGAGGTCCCGCAGGTTCTTCTTGTGCTTGTTCCAGTAGTTCGACTGCGCGTAGGGCAGCCACGCGTCGAAGTTGAGGTCGATGTCGCCCGAGGCGAGGCCCGTGTAGACCGGGCCGACGTCCATCTGCTTCAGGTCCAGCGTGTAGCCGCGCCGGGCCAGGACGTTCTTCCACAGGTAGGTGACGGCGACGTCCTCGTCCCACGGGAACCAGGCGACGTCGATGGCGTTCTTCGCCTCGGCGGGGGTGCTCGACGAGGAGCTCGCGACCGGGGCCAGCTTGTCGACGACGCCGGGATTGCTCTTCAGCCAGGTGCGTACGGCGTCCTGCTGCGCGCCCTTGCCGGCCTTGTTGATCTCCGACTCAAGGCTCGTGAGCTGCTTCTCGGTCATCTTGAAGTTCTTGAGCCACTTGCCGACGGCCGGGTTCTCCTTGGCGAACCCCTTGCGGGAGAGCGTGTGCACGCCGTCGCCCGAACCCCAGGCACCCTTGGGGTCCTTGAGCTTCTTCAGCTTGTAGTCGCTGTACGCCCAGTGCGGCGACCAGAGCGTGCCGACGAACGGCTCCTTCTTGGCGTACGCGCGCTTCAGCTCGGCCAGCATCGCGGGCGTGGAGCTGTCGACGACCTTGTACTCCTTGTCGAGCCCGTACGCCTTGAGGACCTTGGTCTTGAGCAGGCCCATCATTCCGGCGCTCGACTCGATGCCGGTGATCTTGCCGTCGAACTCGGCGGCCTTGCCCTTGAGGTCCGCCAGGGACTTGATGTCCTTCATGTAGGCGGGCACGCTCAGTTCCAGCGACGTCGGGCCGTACCAGGAGCCCAGGTCGTCGAGCTGCTTGCCGTACTTCTTCCAGTACTGCTCGTGCGTGACGGGCAGCCAGGAGTCGGTCTGGAAGTCGATGTCGCCCTGGGCGAGCGAGGTGTAGAGCGGGCCGGCGTCGAACTGCTTGACGTCGACCTTGTAGCCGCGCTGCTCCAGGATCTCCTTCCAGAGGAAGGTGGAGGCCACGCCCTCGTCCCAGGGGATGTAACCGATGGTGATCTTCTTGCCCTGTCCAACGTCGCCGCTGTCGGACGCGGCGGTCTCGCTGTCGTCGGAGCCGAAGACGCCCATGCCGCCCGCGACGAGCGCGAGCACGACGACGCCGATCACCGCGACGCCGGCCTGGGGGCGGTAGGACCAGATCTTCAGGCCCTGCGCGGCTTGCAGCTTGGCGGCGGCGCGGCGGCCGAGCGGCGAGACCTCGGTGCCCAGCGCGCTGGTCATCCGGTCCAGGTAGATGGCGAGGATGACGATGGCGACGCCCGCCTCGGAGCCGAGGCCGACGTTCAGCTGACCGATGGCCTCGTTGACGTCGCCACCGAGGCCGCCGGTGCCGACCATGCCCGCGATGGCGGCCATGGACAGGCCCAGCATGATGACCTGGTTGACGCCCGCCATCACCGTGGGCAGCGCCAGCGGGAGCTGGACACGCAGCAGGATGTTGCCGGGGGTGGTGCCGAACGCGTCGGCCGCCTCGACCAGGTCCTTGTCGACCTGGCGGATGCCCAGCTCGGTCATCCGGACGCCGGGTGCCAGGGCGAAGATCAGGGTGGCCACGATGCCCGCGGGGGCGCCGGTGCCGAAGAACAGGATCGCCGGGATCAGGTAGATCATCGCCGGCAGCGTCTGCATGAAGTCGAGCACGGGCCGCACGATGCCGCTGACCCGGTCGGAGCGGGCCGCCCAGATGCCGACGGGCACGGATATGACGAGCGCGATGATCGTCGCCACGAGAACGAGCGACAGAGTGATCATCGCGTTCTCCCACAGTTCGAGGGAGTCGATGAAGGCGAAGCCCACGAAGGTGAGGACACCGGCCGAGGTGCCGCGCAGCCAGAACGCGATGACCGCGAAGATGCCCGCGAGGAGGAGGGGTTCAGGGGCCTGGAGAACGGCGTTGATGCCGTCGTAGGTGCCGAGGAAGACGGTCTTGAAGAAGTCGAAGAGCCACGCCATGTGGTTCAGCAGCCAGTCGACCGTGTCGTTGACCCAGTCGCCGAAGGGGACTCTAGGCATCGGACTTCACCGTCCCGAGGGTCTTGCCGCCCGGACTGTCGCAGGGCACGGGTTCTCCTTGTTCGTCGCCGAGGAAGCCGACGAGCCGCCTCCGGGGCACCACCCCGACCAGTTTGCCCTTCTTGTCGACGACGGCGACGGGGTGCGTCAGCCGCGCGCTGACAGCGCACAGGTCACCGAACGACGTGTCGGGCCTGGCCGTCTCGCAGCCGCAGTCCGCCTCGTCGCCGCGCAGCTCCGTGTCCATGACGGAGGCGGCGGTGAGGACCCGGGAGCGGTCGACGTCCTGGGTGAAGGAGGCGACGTAGTCGTTCGCGGGGCGGACGAGGATGTCCTCGGCGGTGCCGATCTGGACGATCTCCCCGTCCCGCATGACGGCGATGCGGTCGCCCAGTCTCATGGCCTCGTTGAGGTCGTGGGTGATGAAGACGATGGTCTTCTTGAGCTTCTTCTGGAGTTCGATCAGCTGGTCCTGCATGTCCCGCCGGATCAGCGGGTCGAGCGCGCTGAAGGACTCGTCCATCAACAGGAGGTCGGCGTCGGTGGCGAGCGCCCGGGCGAGGCCCACACGCTGCTGCATACCGCCGGACAGTTCGTCGGGCCAGGACTTCTCCCAGCCGGCGAGCCCGGCCAGGATCAGGGCCTTGTTGGCGCGCTCGTAACGTTCGGCGCGCGGCACGCCCTGTACCTCGAGGCCGTACGCGGCGTTCTCCAGGACACTGCGGTGCGGGAAGAGAGCGAAGTGCTGGAAGACCATGCTGACCTTCCGGGAGCGGACCTCCCGCATCTCACGGTCGTTCAGCGCGGTCAGGTCCTGCCCGTCGAAGACCACGCGTCCCGCGGTCGGCTCCAGGAGTCCGTTGAGCATGCGCAGCAGCGTGGACTTGCCGGATCCGGACAGGCCCATCACAACGAAGATCTCGCCCGGTTCCACGGTGAAGGACACGTCGACCACCGCGGCGGTGATGCCGTCGGCACGCAGTCCCTCACGGTCGGCTCCCCCGCGCAGCCGCTCCACCGTTTCGCCGGGTCGTCTGCCGAACACTTTGTAGAGCTGTTCCGCCTGCAGCCTGGATGACACGAGTACCTCTCAGGTTGAACGAATACGGCCCGCCTCCCCCGCCGGCGGGCCGTGAAGCGACGCGGGGTCCGCCCGCACATCCGGTTCGCACACGTCATGTTGTTGAAGACGCGACCGGGTTCGCTCCGGATCGCACCTGCCCCCACCGCGATGGCGCAAACCCGACCGTGTCCCAGTTCACATTCTGTTTACTTCGGGCGGGTTGCGGAACCCGCTTTCGCCCACTGTCCGCGCCGGGCCGTGACTCACAGCGACTGTCAGTGGCGTACGGCATGATGCGAGGCGTGACGCAGCAGACTCATCATCCTCGGCGAACCATGCTCCTTGACTCCGCCTCCCTGTACTTCCGGGCCTATTTCGGGGTGCCTGAATCCGTGCGGGCCCCGGACGGCACGCCCGTGAACGCCGTGCGGGGCCTGCTCGAGTTCATCGACCGGCTGGTGAAGGACCACCGGCCGGACGATCTGGTGGCGTGCATGGACGCGGACTGGCGGCCGCAGTGGCGGGTCGACCTGATCCCCTCGTACAAGGCCCACCGCGTGGCCACGGAGACCGAGGCCGGGCCGGACGTGGAGGAGGTGCCCGACACGCTGTCACCGCAGGTGCCGGTCATCGAGGAGGTCCTGGACGCCCTGGGCATCGCGCGCGTGGGCGTCGAGGGGTACGAGGCGGACGACGTGATCGGCACGTTCACCGGCCGCGCCACGGGCCCGGTCGACATCGTCACCGGCGACCGCGACCTGTACCAACTGGTCGACGACAAGCGGGGCGTACGCGTGCTGTACCCCCTCAAGGGTGTCGGCACGCTGCAGCTCACGGACGAGGCGTGGCTGCGCGAGAAGTACGGCGTCGACGGGCCCGGGTACGCGGATCTCGCGCTGCTGCGCGGCGACCCGAGCGACGGACTGCCGGGCGTGCCGGGCATCGGCGAGAAGACGGCCGCCAAACTGCTGGCCGAGTTCGGGGACGTGGCCGGGATCATGGCGGCGGTGGACGACCCGAAGGCAAAGCTCACGCCGTCGCAGCGTAAACGTCTGGACGAGTCGCGGCCGTATGTCTCCGTCGCGCCTAAGGTCGTCAAGGTGGCCGGAGACGTGCCCCTGCCGGAGGTGGACACGGCGCTCCCCCGCACGCCGCGCGATCCGGCTGCTCTCGACGCGCTCGCGGCGCGCTGGGGTCTCGGCGGCTCGCTGACGCGACTGCTGTCGACACTGGGGGCCTGAGAGGGAGACTGGGTGCGTGGGGTGGTCGGCTTGCCCGAGTGAGGTCCTGGGTTCCGCGTCCGAGCGGTGCCACGCAGGGAGAGGTGCTAACTTAGGTAAGCCTTAGCGAACTTTCCAGGAGGCCGTTATGACAGAGCGTCCGGTACGCAGGGCACCCAAGCCGCATTCCGCGCGAGTCGTCAGCACGGAGCGGCTCACTCCTCATATGCAGCGCGTGGTCGTCGGCGGCGAGGGACTCGCCGATTTCACCGTGGGCACCAGCACCGATCACTACGTGAAGCTCCTGTTCGGGGCCGAGGGCGTGACATATCCGGAGCCCTTCGACATGGCGCGGATCCGCGAGGAGTTCCCGCGCGAGCAGTGGCCCGTGACGCGTACGTACACCGTGCGCGCCTGGAACCCCGAGCAGCGCGAGCTGACGCTCGACTTCGTGATCCACGGAGACGAGGGACTCGCCGGACCGTGGGCGGCCCGCGTCCAGGCGGGCGAGCTCGTGCGCTTCCTCGGACCGGGCGGGGCGTACGCCCCCGACACCGAGGCCGACTGGCATCTGCTGGCCGGTGACGAGAGTGCGCTGCCCGCCATCGCCGCCTCGCTGGAGGCGATGCCCCACGGCGCCCAGGTGCGTGCCTTCGTGGAGGTCGCGGGACCCGAGGAGGAGCAGAAGATCGACTCCGAAGTGGAGGTCGTCTGGCTGCACCGCGGTGACCGGCCGGTCGGCGAGGCACTCGTGGCCGCCGTACAGGCGCTGGAGTTCCCGGCGGGCCGGGTGCACGCGTTCGTGCACGGCGAGGCCGGGTTCGTGAAGGAGCTGCGCCGGCTGCTGCGGGTCGAGCACCAGATCTCGCGCGAGGACATCTCCATCTCCGGATACTGGCGGCTCGGGCACAACGAGGACGGGTGGCAGGCCGCGAAGCGGGACTGGAACGCGCAGGTCGAGGCGGAACAGGAGGCGCAGCCTCCTGCCTCCTAGTGCCGCGCCAGTGCCGCGGCACTGGGACCTGTCCGGCCGGTGAGGCCCTGCGTAGGCTTGACTGGGTGAGACGCAAAACCCGGATTCCGCCTTCTCCCCTGCCCCAGCGTGCAGGGGTGGATCCGGTGCGGGTACGGCTGCCGGCCGCCGGGGCGTGGGGCACCGTACGGGAGCATCTGGTGGAGCGGCTCGCGCCGCGGGCCGCGGTGATCGACGAGATGCTCACCGCAGGACTGATCGTGACGGCCGACGGGCGGCCCGTGACACCGGACACGGCGTACGCGCCCGGGACGTTCGTGTGGTTCCACCGGGAACCGCCCGACGAGGAGCCAGTGCCGTTCCCCGTGGAGGTCGTGTACCGCGACGAGCACATCGTGGTGGCCGACAAACCGCACTTCATCGCCACGACGCCCCGGGGCAGTCATGTCACCGAGACGGTTCTCGCGCGACTGCGGCGGGAGCTGGGGGTGCCCGCGCTCGGCGCCGCGCACCGGCTCGACCGGCTCACCGCCGGGCTCGTGCTGTTCACGGTGCGGCCCGAGGAGCGGGGCGCGTACCAGGCACTGTTCCGCGACCGCCTCGTGCACAAGGAGTACGAGGCGGTCGCGCCGTACGCGGAGGCGCTGGACCTGCCCCGTACCGTCCGCAGCCGGATCCACAAGGAGCGGGGGGTACTCGCCGCCCGGGAGGTGCCGGGCGAGCCGAACGCCGTGAGCCGGATCGAACTGGCGGAACAGCGGGACGGCCTCGCTCGCTACCGGCTGCTTCCCCGGACCGGCCAGACCCATCAACTGCGGGTACACATGAGCGCGTTGGGCGTGCCGATCCTCGGCGACCCGCTGTACCCGGTGGTCACCGGTCCCGTGCCGGCCGGTGACTTCCGGCGCCCGCTCCAACTGCTCGCGCGGGTGCTGGAGTTCACCGATCCGGTCACGGGGCACCGGCATGCGTTCAGGAGTGGGCGGACCCTTCTGGCCTGGTCCGCCCACGACGACTGGGCCGGTGACGGACAGGCTCAGTAACCGCGCCACCAGCGCACGAAGCGCTGCCAGGCGCCGGGCCGGTGTTCCGGTTCGGTGGCCGGATCGGGGACCGGGACCTGTGGCGGGTCGATGGTGGGACGCGGCGCCGGAGCGGCGTCCGGGGACGGGTCGGAGACGTCCCAGTCCGGCCGCGGGCGTGGCACATCACTGACACCGGGCCGGTCCATGACGTCCTGCGGCGACGCGGGTTCGAACACGACCGGCAGTTCCACCAGGTGCCGCGAGGAGATCGACGCGGTCCGCTTCAGGTCACCTTCCGGGACGGCGAGCTGCACGTCCGGAAGCCGCTTGAGGAGCGCGTCGACGCCGACGTCGGCGATGGCACGGCCGATGTCCTGGCCGGGGCACTCGTGCGGGCCGCCGCCGAAGGCGAGGTGCGAGCGGTTGCCCTTCATGTTCACCTTGAGGTCCGGGCGGACGTGCGGGTCGACGTTGCCCGGCGCGATCCCGAGCAGCAGCCCGTCTCCCTTACGGATGCGCTGCCCGCCCAGCTCCGTGTCCTGCTTGGCGAAGTAGCCGAGGACGGAACTGAACGGCGGCTCGTCCCACAGCGACTGTTCCACCGCCTGGGGCACCGTCATCTGGCCGCCGTTGAGCTGAGCCCGGAAGCCCGGGTCGGTGAGGACCACCCGCAGCACGTTGGCGAGGAGGTTCGCCGTGGCCTCGTACGCGGCGAGGAGGACGACGCGCAGATGCTGGCCCACCTCTTCGTCGGTGAGTTTGGCCGGGTGGTTGATGAGGTGGCTGGTGAAGTCCTCGGCGGGCTGGGCCCGGCGGCGCACGGTGAGCCGCATCAGCACGCTCATGACGTACTCGTTGCTGGCGATCGCGGTCTCGGTGCCCTTGAGCAGGTCGCGGGCGCTCTGCACCATCCGGTCGTCGTACTCGTCGGGCATGCCGAGGATTTCGCACAGCACGGCCATCGGCAGATGTTCGGCGTACTGGGAGACCAGGTCGGCGGTGCCCCGCCGGCAGAACTGGTTGACCAGCTCCTGGGTCCAGTGGTTGATGTGGCGGCGCAGGTCGCGGGCGTTGATGGTCGACATGGCGCCCATGACCGAAGCGCGCAGCCGCTGGTGTTCGTCGCCCTCGGCGTGGGAGCAGATGGGCTGCCAGGCGATGAGCGGCATCAGCGGGTGGTCGGCGCCGGCCGTGCCGTCCAGGAGCGGGGTCCAGATGCGGCTGTCGCGGGTGTAGAGCGAGGGGCTGCTGACCATGTGGAGGTTCTCGCCGTGCCCGAGCACCATCCAGATGGGCACGTCGTTGTGGAGCAGTACCGGCGCCACGGCGCCGTGTTCGGCGCGGAGCTTCTCGTACAGGGCCGCCAGGTCCTGCGCCTCGGGTCCGTACAGGCGGCGCAGCCCGCCGGGGCCCGTGCCGTGGGCGGGGCAGCTCGGCGGCGGCCCGGACATGGGGTCGTCCGTGCCGGTCAGGGAGTGGGATTCAGGCGTCACGGTG
The DNA here is from genome assembly GCF_040651415.1 of Streptomyces sp. NPDC048484. Lineage (NCBI taxonomy): Bacteria > Bacillati > Actinomycetota > Actinomycetes > Kitasatosporales > Streptomycetaceae > Streptomyces > Streptomyces sp. NPDC048484. Next base: position 274,004 of record NZ_JBEZJY010000006.1, on the reverse strand, counting down.
ATCGCTTTCGGGGCTGAGTTGTTCCGGTGTCTTGGGGGGGGGTGGCGCGGACAGGATCGGAGGCAGGGTCAGGGGCGGGGTCAGGCCGACGCCGACGCCATCGCGATCGAGTGCAGGAAGCGCATCAGCGTCATCAGGACGTCCCGGCTGGAGGCCCGGCGGCGCGCGTCGCACTTCACCATGGGGATCTCCTCGGACAGGTCGAGCGCCGCCCGCAGGTCCTCCATGGGGTAATGGGGGCCGTCCGGGAAGTCGTTGACGGCGACGACGAACGGCACGCCACGCTCCTCCAGGCGTCCGATGACGTCGAAGCTGACTTCCAGGCGCCGGGTGTCGACCAGTACGACCGCCCCCAGAGCGCCCTCGAACAGGCCGTTCCACAGGAACCAGAAGCGCTCCTGGCCGGGGGTGCCGAACAGGTACAGCACCAGCTGCTCGGTGATGCTGATGCGGCCGAAGTCCATCGCGACGGTGGTGGCGGTCTTCGTCTCGGAGCCGTAGTTGTCGTCGACTCCGATGCCTGCCTGCGTCATGGTCTCTTCGGTGGTCAGCGGCCTGATCTCGCTGACGGAGCCCACCATCGTCGTCTTGCCGACCCCGAAACCGCCCACGATCACGATCTTCACCGCGGCGGTCGCCGTATGCGGGAGATGGTCCTCGGCGCGAGGTCCCGGGACGGTCTCAGAGCTTTTGAAGTCCATGCATCACCGCTTCGAGGAGGGAACGGTCGGGCAGCTCCGAGCGGACGATCGGAACGCGCGCCTGTACCAGTTCAGCCGTCAGCAGCTCGGTCAGCAGTACGGTCACCACGCTGAACGGCAGATTGAGATAGGCCGAGACTTCGGCCACGGACATGGGGGCCCGGCAGAGCCGGAGCAGCGCCGACTGCTCCGGCTGGGCGGAGGGCGGGGCATCGGCGCACGTCACGATCAACGTCACCAGATCGAGTTCGGCGCGGTCGCCGCCCTCGGCCTGGCCGGTGACGACGTACAGCCGTTCCGGCTCGCGGGTCCTGCCTTGGCCGCTCTGCCCCTGGCCGCTCCGCCCTTCGGCCCGGGGCGCGGGTTTCTCCTGCTGCGGCGCCGCCTTGGGGAAGCGCCGGCGTCGTTGCGGAGGACTCATACGGTCTGCCCGTTCCGCCGGGGCGGACTCGTGAGGTGTGCACCGATCCGGACGACGAGGTCACGCATACGGGCGCTCATGAGCCCGGCGTCGACGTGGGCCTCCGCCAGCACCGCGAGGTAGGCGTTCGGGCCCGCGGCCATCATGTAGAAGTAGCCGCCCTCCATCTCGATGATCACCATGCGCATCTTGCCGTCGGTGTCGGGGATCTCGGTGGCGACCGCCCCGGCGAGGCTCTGGAGTCCGGCGCAGGCAGCGGCGATGCGGTCGGCTGCGTCGGGGTCGCCGCCGTACCGGGCGATACGCAGACCGTCGGCGGAGAGCACGACGACCTGTCGGGTCCCGTACACCCCGTCGGACAGCTCCTTGAGCATCCAGTCGAAATTGGCGCGCTGCTGGATCACTTGAGGTCCCCCTCGTCGTCGGCCTCGGTGCGGGCCGGACTGTTCGTCGCTCCGGGCGTCTGCTGCTGGTCGCCGTCGCCGCCCTTGAGACCGGCCATGAACGCCTCGACCCACAGCCCGGGTTCCTTCTCTTCCTTCTTCTTCTTGGGCACCTGGGTGGACGACCGGGTCCAGTCGATGACGGGACGCCCCTCCTTGCGCGCGATCTCCGCCTCCGCCGCGGCGGCCCTGGCTTCCCTCACCCGCTGGCTGTACGGGACCTTGACCCGGCTGCGGCGCTGCGGCAGGCCGTTGGCGGTCCACTCGGTGACCTCGGGGACGTCCTCGTCGTCCATGCCCTCCATGCCCTCCGGCACGGCGGGACGGGGCCCGGTGGTGGGACGGCGCTTCTTCTCCGAGCGCTTGGGACCCTCGACCCCGTCGAAGTCGACCTTGGGCACGGCCGCGGCGCCGATGCCGTGGGCGAGACCGGGGGCGTCGTCCTCGGTGGTGAGCAGCTTGCGCGGTACCACGAGGACGGCGCGCACGCCGCCGTAGGCGGACTGCCGCAGCGAGACCTGCATGTCGTACATGTCCATGAGGCGGCCCACGACGGCGAGGCCGAGCCGCGGGTCCTCACCGAGCTGGTTGAGGTCGGGGCCGACGGCCGCTCGCGCGAGCATCTGCTCGGCCCGCGTGCGGGCTTCCTCGCTGAGGCTGACGCCGGCGTCCTCGATCTCGATGGCGACGCCGGTCTGCACCTCGACGGCGGTGACATGGACCTTGGTGTGCGGCGGCGAGTACCGCGTGGCGTTGTCGAGGAGTTCGGCGGCCGCGTGGATGACCGGCTCGACGTGGATGCCGTTGACGTTGACCTTGGCGATGGAGTGCAGCTCGATGCGCCGGTACTCCAGGATCCGGGACATGGCACCGCGCAGCACGCTGTAGAGCGGCACGGGTGCGGGCCACTGGCGGCCGGGGCGGCCGCCGCCGAGCACGGCGATGGTGTCGGCGAGGCGGCCGATCAGCGCGGTGCCGTGGTCGATGCGCAGCAGGTCGTCGAAGACCTCGGGATTGCGCCCGTGGTCCTCCTCCATCTCACGGAGTTCCACGTTCTGCTGGTGGACGATCGCCTGGACACGGCGGGCGATGTTGACGAACGAGCGCTGCGCGGCCTCGCGCTGCAGTTCCTCGTTGTCGATGATCCGCAGCACTTCGATCAGGAGCGCGCGCTGGGAGCGGGGGATGTTCCGCTGGGCGGGGTCGCTGTCGATGATCAGCCGGACCGCCTCCTGGGGCGACCGGCCGCCGCGCATCCCCTTGAGCACGGTGGGCAGCAGCTGCTCGCGGAGGTGGTCGATCTCGGCGTCGTGCAGGGAGACGCGCCGTTCCATGACTTGTGTGCGGCGGGCGAGTTCGGCTCGCGCCGCGCGGATGACACGGCCGCGGCGGACCGCTTCTGCCGCCGTCGCGATCACGAGCAGGGTCGCGACGGCGCCGCACCAGGCGACGGCCGTCCGAGCCGGCTGCGCCACCAGGGCGACGGCGGCACCGGTTGTCGCGGCCATGGCTATGGCCGGCAACAACAACGCGCGCGCGTACGGAACTTCACGGCCACCGGGAGGCGATTGAACACTCACCATGTATGCCCTCTGAGACAGTTCGACTGGAGGTCGAGGGGGGAAGGTATCTGGAGCGTAACTGGATCTTCGGAACTTTTGGGAACAAGCGCACGAATACATCCCAACTCGGTGCGCTGCGGGCGAGCTTAGTCCGACCGGATCATCGCTGTGTCATATTCAGCAAGCACCGGAAATCACCCCTGTGACAGGAGTACGCTCTGTCACATTTACACACCCAGTATCGATTCGAACACCCTACGTAATGCCGTACGGGCGTGCGAAAGCCCCTCACCGAAGAGGTGAGGGGCTTTCGTGCTACGTCACGCCCGGCTCCGGGGCGCCCGCACGGGCCGCGCCCCGGGACCGCCTCGCCGGCTCACCCCACCGACGAGTAGGCCACCACTCCGCGCAGCAACTGGTCGACCGCCTTGCGCGCGTTCTTCGCCACCGTCGAACTCGCCGCCCCGGAGATCGGTGCCGCCGCCGAGATCTGCCCGAGCACGTCGATGACCTGCTTGCACCAGCGCACGAAGTCACCGGCGGGCATCTCCGCCTCGCGCAGCACCTCGTCGAGGCCCTTGCCCGACGCCCACTCGTGCGCCGCCCAGGCGAAGCCCAGGTCGGGCTCGCGCTGGCCCACGCCCTCCGTCTGGGTGATGCGGAAGTCCTCCTCCAGGGCGTCGAGCCGGCCCCAGATGCGGACCATCTCGCCCAGCGCGGCCTTCGCCCTGCCGGACGGCAGCCTGGGCGCCATCGCGTCGTCGGCGGCCCTGGACTCGTACACCAACGCCGAGACACACGCGGCCAGTTCGGCCGGTCCCAGGCCCTCCCACACTCCTTCGCGCAGGCATTCGCTGGAGAGCAGGTCCATCTCGCCGTACAGCCGGGCGAGCCGCTTGCCGTGCTCGGTGACCTCGTCGCCGCGCAGATAGTCCATCTCGGTCAGCAGCGCCACGATGCGGTCGAAGGTGCGGGCGATGGTGTTCGTCCGGCCCTCGATGCGCTGCTCCAGCTGCGCGGTGTCGCGCAGCAGCCGGTGGTAGCGCTCGGCCCAGCGGGCATGGTCCTCGCGGTCGCTGCACCCGTGGCAGGGATGCGCCCGGATGTCTGTCCGCAGCCGGGCGATCTCGCGGTCGTCGGCGGCCTCCGCGCGCTTCTTGCGGTGCCGGTCGGGCACGATGTGCCCGGCCTTGGTACGCAGCGCGGAGGCCAGATCGCGGCGCGACTGCGGCGAGCGCGCGTTGAACGACTTCGGGATGCGCATCCGCTCCAGGGCCTCCACGGGCACCGGGAAGTCCATCGACGCGAGCCGCTTGACCTGCCGCTCCGCGGTCAGCACGAGCGGCCGGGGCCCGTCGTGGTGCTCGAAGCCCCGATGGCCGTTGGACCGCCCCGCGGGCAGCCCCGGGTCGAGGACCAGCGCGAGCCCCGCGAACTTGCCGGTCGGGACGTGGATGATGTCGCCCGGCTTGAGCTTCTCCAGCGCGACGGCCGCCTCGGCCCGCCGCTGGGAGGCGCCCTGCTTGGCCAGGTCGGTCTCACGGTCCTTGAGCTCACGGCGCAGTCGCGCGTACTCGTCGAAGTCCCCGAGGTGGCAGGTCATGGACTCCTTGTAGCCCTCAAGACCCTCCTCGTTGCGCTGCACCTGGCGGGAGATCCCGACGACCGACTTGTCGGCCTGGAACTGCGCGAAGGACGTCTCCAGGAGCTCGCGCGAGCGGTGCCGCCCGAACTGCTCCACGAGGTTCACCGCCATGTTGTACGACGGCTTGAAGCTGGAGCGCAGCGGGTAGGTGCGCGTACCGGCGAGTCCCGCCAGGTGGTCGGGGTTCATCCCTCGCTGCCACAGCACCACGGCGTGGCCCTCGACATCGATGCCACGGCGACCGGCCCGGCCGGTGAGCTGGGTGTACTCGCCGGGGGTGATGTCGGCGTGCTGCTCGCCGTTCCACTTGACGAGCTTCTCGAGCACCACCGAGCGGGCGGGCATGTTGATGCCGAGCGCGAGGGTCTCGGTGGCGAACACCGCCTTCACCAGGCCGCGTACGAAGAGTTCCTCGACGACCTCCTTGAACGTCGGCAGCATGCCCGCGTGGTGGGCCGCGATGCCGCGCTCCAGGCCTTCCAGCCACTCGTAGTAGCCGAGGACATGCAGGTCCTCGTTCGGAATGGACGCCGTGCGCTCCTCGACGAGGGCGCGGACCCGGTGCCGTGCGTCCTCGTCGTTCAGCCGCAGGCCCGCGTACATGCACTGCTGGACGGCGGCCTCGCAGGCGGCACGGCTGAAGATGAACGTGATGGCGGGCAGCAGACCTTCGGAGTCGAGCCGCTCGATGACCTCGGGCCGGCCCGGCGTCCACACCCGGGACCGCTGTCGCCGATCGCGCTCCCGGTCGGCGTCGCGCATGGCGCGGCCCCGCTTGCGGTCCTGGTACGACGGGCGGCTCGCCTCCATGCGCGCCAGGCGCGTGAGGTCGGGGTTGACAGCCTTCTTGTGGCCCTCGCCCTCCTCGAAGAGGTCGTACGTCCGGCGTCCGGCGAGCACATGCTGGAACAGCGGTACGGGCCGGTGCTCGGAGACGATCACCTCGGTGTCGCCGCGCACGGTGTCCAGCCAGTCCCCGAACTCCTCCGCGTTCGACACGGTCGCCGACAGCGACACCAGGGTGACCGACTCGGGGAGGTGGATGATCACCTCCTCCCACACGGCACCGCGGAAGCGGTCCGAGAGGTAGTGCACCTCGTCCATGACGACGTACCCGAGGCCGAGGAGCGTCCGCGAGCCCGCGTAGAGCATGTTGCGCAGTACCTCGGTGGTCATCACGACCACCGGGGCATCGGCGTTGACGCTGTTGTCGCCGGTGAGGAGGCCGACCTTGTCCGCGCCGTAACGGCGGGAGAGGTCCGCGTACTTCTGGTTCGACAGCGCCTTGATGGGTGTCGTGTAGAAACACTTCTTGCCCTGTTTCAGGGCCAGGTGGACGGCGAACTCGCCGACGATCGTCTTGCCCGACCCGGTGGGCGCTGCCACCAGGACTCCCTTGCCCCCTTCAAGAGCTTCACAGGACTCGATCTGGAAGGGGTCGAGGCCGAAGTCGTACATCTCGCGGAAGCCGGCGAGCGCGGTGGCCTGCTCGACAGCGCGCTTCCGTGCTGCCGTGTACCGCTCGGCCGGTGAGAGGTCCTCTGTCATCGTGCATTCGAGACTACCGGCCACCACTGACAACAGGACGATCATTATCCGATCGGACCCTGCGGATCCGGGTCCGTCCGGTCGGGACGTGTGCCCGGTGGTGCGGGCGGAGCGGGCACGCACGGCTGGGTGCACGGTGCGGTTCAGGGCCCCCGCACAAGGCCGTCGGCGCCGTCAGGTCGCGCCGTCAGGTCGCGTCGTCGTAACCGTTGACCCGCTCCCGCTCGGAGGCCGCCTGGGCGGGCAGCACGCGGTTCGCCGGCACGGACTCGATCTCGCCGATGTCCTCGGGCGTGAGGTCGAGCTCGGAGGCCTCGTCGTCGTCGGGCCCCAGGGCCTCGCGCCGGGCCCTGCGGCGGTCGTTCAGCAGCGAGAACGCGGTGGCCGCGAAGTACAGGATCCAGATGGGCCCGGCGAGCGCCATCATCGTCAGCGGGTCCGTGCTGGGGGTGGCGACCGCGGCGAACACGGTGATCCCCATGATCATGCCGCGCCACCAGCCGGCCATGCGCCTACCGGTGATCACTCCGCTCATGTTGAGCATCACCAGGAGCAGCGGCAGCTCGAAGGAGAGACCGAAGACGACGACCATGCGCGTCACGAGGTCGAGCAGGTCGTCCAGCGGCAGCAGGTTGTCGACACCGAACGGTGTGAACTCGATCAGGACCTTCGCGGTGGTGGGAAGCACCTTGTAGGCGAAGAAGGCGCCGCCGAGGAAGAGCGGGACGCCCGAGGCGACGAACCCGTAGGCGTACTTCTTCTCGCCCCGGTGCAGACCGGGCGCGACGAACGCCCAGAGCTGGTAGAGCCAGACCGGCGAGGCCAGCACGACACCGGCCATGAGAGACACCTTCAGGGCCAGCGTGAAGGGCGTGAGGAGACCGTTGATCGTGATCTGCGCACAGGGCTCGTCGGACGACGACTTCGCCAACTGCTGGAAGGTCTTGTCACAGCCGACCTCTCTGAGGATCGGCTCGGTGAAGAAGTTGATGATGTCGTTGTAGAAGAAAGCGGCGACGACCGTGACGAGGACGATGGCCAGCATCGCCTTCGCGAGCCGGTTGCGGAGCTCACGAAGGTGTTCCGCGAGGGGCATCCGCCCCTCCGGATCCTTCTCTTCCTTCTTGCTGGCGGACTTGAGCAACCCACGTTCCCATCTCGTGCGGCGGGCCGGAGATCACCGGCCCTGCGTCAGCGCTTGGTCGTGTCCGTCGGCTCGGTGACCGGGCGGGAGCTGGTCACGTCGCCGGGCGCGGCCTGAATGGTGCGCTGGGGCTGCTGGTCGTCCTGCGGCGGGGCGGCCGGGGCGGCGCTGTCGTCCTTGCCCTCGGTCTTCATCGCCTTGGCCTCGCTCTTGAGGATGCGGGCGGACTTGCCCAGGGAGCGGGCCATGTCGGGAAGCTTCTTCGCGCCGAACAGCAGGATGATGACGACGAGGATGAGAATGATCTCGGGAGCGCCGAGCCTTCCGAACATAAGCTTTTACCTTCTCACCGAGGCGGCGTGGTTGGGTTGCTGCCCGACCGGTCGGACCTCTGTCCGAAGGCCGCGCTGGCAGCGATCGTAACGCTCAGGGGTGAACGCGGGGCAATCCCTGTGCGTACTCCCAGTTCGCGGTCCGCGCCTCTCTCTCCGGGCCGCGACCAGCAGCGTACCTGCCGATCCCGCGAAGTTGACAGGTCGGAGTGACTCAAAGCGTATGGACAGCAAGGCTCAGAGGGCGTCCGCTGCGCGCGCCGCGCCTGCGGAGGCGCGCTCCAGATCCTCGGCCGCGCGGTTGATCCGGCGTGCGGATTCATCGACCTGCCTGCCCAGACGCTCCGCCTCCACGAAGACACGGACGGCCAGCACTCCGAGGACGACGATTCCCAGGAAACCCACAGCGATCGCGAACATCGGCCAGAACATCACCCGACCCTAAGCCCCCTGAACCGTGGCGTGCAGACGAAGGGCCCGCACCCCTCCCCCGATGAGCAGCTCGACGATGCGCTCCCCGGCCGGCTTGCGCACCGTCGTCCGGCACTCCGGGCAGGTGAAGGAGTAGAAAGTGGTCCGATGTGTGGCGCCGACGACCAGACGCAGGGCGCTCGCGGAGAGTTCGAAACCGACCCGGCAGTCGGGACACGCGGCCTTGAACATCACGGGGTGGACCCTCGTCATCCCGGAGAACGCGGATGCCACGGACATTTCACTCATACCAGACATTGCCGACTCGCTCACAGCCCTTGCTCCTGCCTGTCGTACAGCCCGTCATGAACTCCCTGCGGTTCGTCGTAGGCCGCGAGCGCCGCACGGGCCGCCCGGCGGGCGCTGTCCGCGACCTCCGGCGGCGAGACGATCCGGCCGTCGCGCCCGAGCCGCAGCGCCAGACGGCGCAGCGATGCCGGGTCGGGAGTACGCAGCGTGATGCACAGCCCTCCGTCCGGCAGCTCCTCGGCGCTGTCATGGGGGTAGTACTCGGCGACCCAGCGTCCGCCGGGGCCGACCTCCACCACCACCTCCGGATCGTCGGCGGACGGCTGCACCAGCCCCTCCGAGAGGTCCCGCAGCTCAATCTCCGGCGGCGCCGACGGCTCGTCGAGGATCTTGATCTCGGCGACCCGGTCCAGCCGGAAGGTACGCCGGGCCTCCGAGCGACGACACCACGCCTCGACATAGGTGTGCCCCACGCTGACCAGCCGGATCGGGTCGATCTCGCGCTCGCTGAGCTCGTCCCGCGAGGGCGAGTAGTAGCGGATCCACAGCCTGCGCCGCTCCGAGATCGCACGGTCGACGTCCGCGAAGACCCCGCCCTCCGCCTCGAAGGTGACCGACAGCCGGGAACTGGCACCCGCCGCCTCGCCCGAGGCGGCCTCCACCTTCGCGGTGGCCCGCAGCAGCGCCTGCCGGTCGCTCTCGCGCAGGCCCGGCAGGGTCGACACGGCCCGCGCCGCCACAAGGAGCGCGGTCGCCTCGTCGGCGGCGATCCGCAGCGGCTCCGCGACATCGTCCGGGTTGTGCCACCAGATCCGGTCGCCGTCGGTGTCGATGTCGAGCAGGTCGCCGCCCCGGAAACTGGTCCCGCACAACGGCAGCACGTCGAGGTCGGAGATCAGCTCGTCCTCGGTGATCCCGAAGGCCCGCGCCACGTCCTCGATCCGCGCGCCGGGGCGCTCACGCAGATACGTCACCAGGGAGAGCATCCGCCGCGTCTGATCGATCGCGCTCGTGGGCCTGGCCGGTTTTCCTGCCACTTTCCTACGTCCCCCTCAGCCCTTGGCCACAGCGCGCAGCCGGTCCACGACGTCGGCCCGCAGCTCGGCGGGCTCCAGGACCACCACGTCGGGTCCGAACTCCACCAGCCAGGCGTCCAGACCGTGCCCGTACGGAATCTCCAACTCGTCCCACCCGCCGCCGAGTTCCCGCGACGACGCCGCCTTGGCGCGCAGCGGGTATCCCGAGCCCGTCCGCAGCCGGATCAGCGCGGAGCGGTCGGTGATGTCCCCCGCCCAGCCCGCCACGGTCTCCCGTACGGTCACGACGTCGGGCACCTCGGCCGTGTACCTGCCACTGCGGGTACGGACCTTGCCGGTGATCCGGGACAGCCTGAAGACTCGCTCGGCCCCCCGGTCACGGTCCCAGCCGGCCAGGTACCAGTGGCCGCGCCAGCACTCCAGCGCCCAGGGCTCCACATGGCGCGGCTCGGGACGGGCCGCGGTCGCCTTGCGGTAGTCGAAGGTGACGGGGCGCCGGTCGCGGCAGGCCAGCATCAGCGGCTCGAAGGCCGCCTCGTGCACGGGGATGCGCGGCTCAAGTGCGCCATGGGGCTCGTACGGGTCGACGCCCTCGGGCAGGCCCGCGGCGCGCAGCTTCTGCAGGGCGCCGCTCGCTGCGCCCGCGAGGCGCGCCTGCTGCCAGACCTTGGCGGCGAGGCCGAGCGCGGCGGCCTCCTCGGCGTCGAGCGTGATGGGCGGCAGACGGTTGCTGTCACGGCGGGCCAGATAGCCGACCTCGCCGTCGAGGTTCTCCACCGTCTCGATGACCAGACCGAGTTCGCGCAGATCGTCCTTGTCCCGCTCGAACATCCGGTTGAAGGAGTCGTCCGAGCCGGCTTCCAGGTAGGCCTCGATGGACTCGCGGAGTTCGCGTTTGCTGAGCGGTCGCCGCGTCCCGAGCAGACACAGCGCCAGATTCATCAGCCGCTCTGCCTTGGCAATGGCCATCGACGCCCTTCCTATGGTGCTCCCGACCGATGACCGTACCGCCCCGGGGTGTCGTGGCAAAAGCCGAGGGCCCATGCCCGGACAGGCATGGGCCCCAAGTGATCGAGTCCGGTCGGACAGCGGTCACACGACATACAAAGATCGGAACGTCAGCCGGTCTTCATGATGACCGGACCACGGAGTCCCCGCGGCCGGCTCTCCATGCGGACTCAGACCCCGACGAGGTCGCAGACGAAGATCAGTGTCTCGCCGGGTCCGATACGCGCACCGGCACCGCGGTCGCCGTACGCGAGGTGCGCCGGGATGATCAGCTGGCGGCGGCCGCCGACCTTCATGCCCTGCAGACCCTGGTCCCAGCCCGCGATGACCTGGCCGCCGCCCAGCTTGAAGCCGAGCGGCGTGCCGCGGTTCCAGGACGCGTCGAACTCCTCACCGGTGGAGAAGGCCACGCCGACGTAGTGGACGGAGACGGTGTCGCCCGCCTTGGCCACCGGGCCGTCGCCCTCCCAGATGTCCTTGATCTCGAGATCCTTGGGGGGCTCGCCGCCCGGGAAGTCGATCTCGGGCTTCTCGATGCTCACGTCAGTGCTCCTGCTCGTTCTCGGTGGGGCAACCCGGACAGTCTGTCATCCTCAGCTCGTGGCCAGGATGTCGACCACGAACACGAGGGTGGACTTGGCGGGCAGCTCCTTGCCCTTGGCCTCGTTGCCGTACGCCTGGGCGGCCGGAATCACCAGCAGGACCCGGTCCCCGACGTGCTTGCCGACAAGCCCCTTGTCCCAGCCGGGGATGACCTGGCCCTGACCGATGGCGGTGGTGAAGGGCTGGCCCGTCTTCCAGGACGAGTCGAAGAGCGTGGCCTTCTCCTTGCCCGCGTTGAGCTGCCAGGCGGCGCCGCTGTACTGCATGGTGACCGACTTGCCGCTCTTGACCTCGGCACCCTTGCCCTGGATGAGGACCTTGTCGACGAGCTTGGCCGGCGGGTCGCCCTTCGGCACGGAGATGGTGGCGGGCGCCTCGTCGTCGGCCTTGATCTGCGGCAGGTCCGACGGGATGGCCGCCTGCTTGCCCTCGGCCATCTTCGGGACGACATCGCCCACGTCGAGCGCGAAGACCAGGGTGTCGGTGCCCGAGACTCCGACCTGCTTGTTGCCCTGGCTGCCGAAGCCGGCGGCCGGCGGAGCGACGACCAGGACGCGGCTGCCCTCCTTCTGCCCCACGAGCGCCTGGGCGAACGCCGGGATGACCGTCTCGGAGCCGGCCGTGACCAACTGCGGGGCTCCGCCCTTCTGGTACGAGGAGCCGAGGTCCTTGCCGCTCTGCCAGACCTTGCCGGTGAAGTTCATCGACACCAGGTCGTCCTTCTTCACCACCGCGCCGTCGCCCTCGGAGACCGGGTGCACGACGAACTTGCCGCTCGGGTCGTCCTTGGGCACATCGATCGTCGCCTTCTTGCCGACGGCGCCCTTGACCTCGGGCATCGGCGGCGCCGAGTCCACCGGCTTCGGTACAGCAGCGGTGGACGCGGAGGACGACGCCGACGGATCAGGCTTGTCCTTGCCGCCCTTGTCGTCGTCACTTCCGCAGGCGGACGCGGTCAGCGCCAGGGCGGGCACGATCAGGAGAGCAGCAATTCGGCGTCGCACATCGATCCTCAGGTCGCTCGAACAGGGTTCGGCCACTCTAGGCCCTCACGCCACCCGACCGGGGCAGGCGGATCCGACTGTGCCGATCGAGGACATACGGCCGAGGGCATACAGAGACGTACAGAGGACATACAGGGGTCCCGTACACCTGCGGTGTACGGGACCCCTGACGTGCGGAGAACCGCCTACATTCCGGCGATCAGCTTCTCCACCCGGTCGTCGACAGAACGGAACGGGTCCTTGCACAACACGGTGCGCTGCGCCTGGTCGTTGAGCTTCAGATGAACCCAGTCGACGGTGAAATCGCGGCGCTGTTCCTGCGCGCGCCGGATGAAATCGCCACGCAACCGGGCCCTGGTGGTCTGCGGCGGCACCGACTTGCCCTCGAAGATCTTCAAGTCATTGCAGATCCTGGCGGCTTGGCCCCGCTTCTCCAGCAGGTAGTAGAGACCCCGACGACGGTGGATGTCGTGGTAGGCGAGGTCTATCTGGGCGACGCGCGGATGCGACATCGTCATGTTGTGCTTGGCGCGGTACCGCTCGATGAGCTTGTACTTCATCACCCAGTCGATCTCGGTACCGATCCGGTCGAGGTCCTCGGACTCGATCGAATCCAGCGTGCGGCCCCACAGCTCCAGGACCTGGTCCACGACCCCGGTGCGGATGCCGCGGCGCTCCACGAAGTCCACGGCCTTCTCGTAGTACTCGCGCTGCACCTCCAGCGCGGAGGCCTCCCGGCCACTGGCCAGACGCACCTTGCGGCGGCCCGTGATGTCGTGGCTGACCTCGCGGATCGCCCGGATCGGGTTCTCCAGGGTCAGGTCACGCATCACCGTGCCCGCCTCGATCATGCGCAGCACGAGATCGGTGGCCCCGACCTTGAGCAGCATGGTCGTCTCCGACATGTTCGAGTCGCCGACGATGACATGCAGCCTGCGATAGCGCTCCGCGTCCGCGTGCGGCTCGTCCCGGGTGTTGATGATCGGCCGGGAGCGGGTCGTCGCCGAGGAGACACCCTCCCAGATGTGCTCCGCCCGCTGACTGACGCAGTACACCGCGCCCCGAGGAGTCTGCAGCACCTTGCCGGCACCACAGAGGAGCTGCCTCGTGACGAGGAAGGGAATGAGAATGTCCGCGAGCCGGGAGAACTCCCCGTGACGAGCCACCAGATAGTTCTCGTGGCATCCGTAGGAGTTGCCCGCCGAGTCGGTGTTGTTCTTGAAGAGGTAGACGTCGCCCGCGATTCCTTCCTCGTGCAGGCGTCGCTCCGCGTCTACCAGGAGTCCCTCCAGAATGCGTTCGCCGGCCTTGTCGTGGGTGACGAGTTCCGTCAGGTTGTCACATTCGGGAGTGGCGTATTCCGGATGTGATCCCACGTCTAGATAGAGGCGGGCACCGTTTCGCAGAAAGACATTGCTGCTGCGGCCCCATGACACGACACGGCGGAAGAGGTACCGCGCCACCTCGTCGGGAGACAATCGCCGCTGTCCCCTGAACGTACACGTGACGCCGTACTCGTTCTCCAGCCCGAAAATGCGGCGGTCCATGACTGAACATTACGCCTGATGGCCTGTGCTGAAACGGGGTTCGGCCGCTACGTTTCGATCATTTTCCGAACCTGCCTCAACCACCGCACTGCTGCCCGTAGCTGCGAGGACCCGCCCCGTGGCCAGCAGAACCAACAGCGCGGCGCCCCCGGCCACCCCCGGTACGGCGAAACCCCGCACGGCTCCGCCCCACTCGACGACCGGTCCCGTGAGGCCCGTTCCGACCGACGCCCCCACGGTGAACGTCGTCACGAACCAGGAGAACGCCTCGGTGACCGTGCCCCTCGGCGCGTGCCGGTCGACGATGATGAACGCGCAGGCGAGACAGGGCGCCAGGAAGACGCCCGCCAGGGCACTCAACGCCGTCATGCCGACCGCACCGGGCATGAGCGTCAGCGGCAGGTAACACACCGCCAGCAGGGCCACCAGCACCCGCAGTCGCCGCTCCGGCGCGCCACTCCACCGCCGCGCCCCGTAGACCGTGCCACCGACGAGCGCGCCGAACCCGAGCGCCGCCATCAGCCAGCCGTACGTCGCGTCGCCGCCGTGGCCGTCCGCGTACGACACCCCCGCGACCGTGATCGAGCCGAGCCCCATACCGACAAAAAGGAACGCGCCGAGCAGCGCGATGAGCCCGGGCGAGCGCAACGCACCGAGCCAGTGCGCCTCGCGGGGCGCCGAACGCCACGCGCGCGAGGGCCTTGAGACGACCACGGAGAGCGCGCCCAGGACACCGATGACGTTGAGGACGATCAGCGCGGCCTGGGCGGACCACAGGGACACGCACAGCGTCACCAGCAACGGCCCGACGGTGAACATGACTTCCTGCGCCACGGCGTCCATCGCATACGCCGTATGCACCTGGCCCTCCTTGTGGAGTACGGCGGGCCACAGGGCCCGCAGACCGCCCTCCAGGGGCGGCGTGAAGAATCCGGCGATCGCGATGAGGACGTACGCGAGCGGGAGCGACCCCATGCCGGCGAGGGCGAACACGGTCACGCCCAGGGCGGAGACGAGCGCGGCGGGCAACTGGATCCGCGGCTGCCCGTAGAGGTCCACGAGACGGCCGAGCAGCGGCTGCCCCACGGCGTTGGACACCCCGTAGACCGCGGTGAGCGCCCCGGCGAGGCTGTAGCTGCCGCCTTCCGCGCGGACGAAGAGCACGACGGCGATGGCGCCCGCGGCGTTCGGCAGCCGGCCCACCAGGGTGCCCGCGAGCAGCCGTGCGGCGTGTCTCGTCCGGAGGATCTCCAGGTACCCCGCGGCCATGTCCTGCCCCTCTCCGCCTCCACGCTGCCCGTGGTTTCCCGTCCGGATCTCTCGTCCGGATTTCCCCTCCGGTGTCGCAGGTGTCGGAAGTCCGGCGCCCGCAGCGTGGGAAGTGTTACGTATAACGTCGTTCGTCATACGTACCATGTGCGCAGTCCGCGAGTCCAGCAGAAAGACAGGTCGCCGGTGGCAGCAGGCAGCCCCCGCCCCACGAGCCGCGACGTCGCCCGGGCCGCGGGAGTGTCCCAGGCGGCCGTCTCCCTCGTGCTCGGCGACAAATGGCGCGGCCGCGTCTCCGAACCCACGGCGGAACGCGTACGGCAGGCCGCACGGGAACTCGGCTACCGGCCCAACCTCGCGGCCCGCAACCTCCGCCTGGGCAGCACCCGCACCGTCCTCCTGGTGGTACCCGCCCTCACCACGGAGTTCTTCGCCGGTGTGTACACCGGCGCGGCCCGAGTGGCCGCCGAACACGGATTCGGCGTGGTGCTCTACCCCTCCCCCGAAGGCATCGGCCCGGCCCGGGACCCGTTCGCCTCCGCACCGGCCGCCCTGGACGGCGTCATCGCCTCCTCCATGGCCGCCGACGCCCTCACGGCCATCCGCGGCGACAAACTGCCCCTGGTCATGCTCGACAGCGACCCGGCGGGCAGCACCGGCGCGGCGACCGTCAACCTCGACATCCGCGACGGCGTCCGACAGATCGCCGAGCACCTGCTGTCCCTGGGACACCGCCGCTTCCTGCACCTCGCGGCCGACATCCCGTCCTGGACCTTCGAGGTACGCGCCCGCGAACTCGCCGAACGCCTCACCGCGGCCCCCGGCACCGAACTGCGTACCGCCACCGCACCGCTCTCCATCGACGGCGCCCTGGCCGCCGCGGAAACCGCCCTCTCCGCCCCCGGGCCCCGCCCCACGGCACTCGTCTGCGACGACGACAAACTGGCCGCCGGCGCCTACAAGGCGGCCCGCCGACTGGGCCTGCGCATCCCCGACGACCTCTCCGTCACCGGCCTCGACGACCTCGCCCTCGCCACCGCCCTCGACCCGGAACTCACCACGGTCCGCCTCGACGCCGAACTCTTCGGCGAACGCGGCATGAAAGCCCTCCTGGCCGTCCTGGACGCCCGCACCCCCGCCCGCGACGACATCCCGGTGTGCCTGGTGATCCGAGGCTCCACGGCCCCACCAGGCACCCCCTGAAGGCCCCTGAACGCCGTCGGAAGCACCCTGAACGCCGTGTGCCCCCGGCCTGCAAGGGCCGGGGGCACACACAAGGCAAGGAGATCGAGGAGGTCACTCCTCGTTTTCAGCCTCTTCGGCTTCTTCGGCTTCCGCCGCGGTGGACGCCCCGCCCTCCTCCAACAACCGATCGAGCTGCCGCCCGACAATCCGCTTGAACTTCCGCTGCTGCGGGCGCGTCCGGTCCAGCACCGCGACCTCCAGCCGCTCCGCGGGAATCTCCCGCTCACTGCCGTTCGTGTCGCGCGACAGAGCCTGAACAGCCAGCTTCAACGCCTCGGCCAGCGACATCCCGTCCTCGTGCTGCTGGTCGAGATACGTGCTGATCGTCTCGGCGTTACCGCCGACCGCGACCGAACCGTGCTCATCCACGATCGACCCGTCGTGCGGAAGCCGGTAGATCTGGTCACCCTCGGGGGTCTCCCCCACCTCTGCGACGACCAACTCCACCTCGTACGGCTTCTCGGCCGCGGACGAGAAGATCGTGCCCAGCGTCTGGGCATAGACGTTGGCGAGACCACGGGCGGTCACGTCGGCACGGTCGTAGGTGTAACCCCTCATGTCGGCGTACCGCACACCGCCGATCCTGAGGTTCTCGTACTCGTTGTACTTGCCGGCGGCGGCGAAGCCGATCCGGTCATAGATCTCGCTGAACTTGTGCAGCGCACGGGACGGATTCTCGCCGACGAACACGATGCCGTCGGCGAACTGCAGCACAACGAGGCTGCGACCACGGGCGATGCCCTTGCGGGCATATTCCGCCCGGTCGGCCATGGCCTGCTGGGGTGATACATAGAACGGCGTCGACACCGGCTATCCGTCCCTTTCTGTGGAAGTCACTGGATCACCTGGAAAAGCGGGCCGCTGTCAGAGCAGCGCGGCGCGCGGACCGTCGGGCTGCTCCAGGCGCCGCTCCAGGATCGCGCGCGCGATCTCGGAGGACTCCTGGTCCGTGACTCGGCGGAAGCCGTCCCCGGTGATCACGGTGACGATCGGGTAGATCCGGCGGGCGACATCGGGACCACCGGTCGCCGAGTCGTCGTCTGCCGCGTCGTACAACGCCTGCACGACGAGCGTGGTGGCATCCTCTTCGGTCAGTTCCTTGTGGTACAGCTTCTTCATGGCCCCGCGGGCGAAGAGCGAACCGGAGCCGGTGGCCGCGAAGCCGTGCTCCTCGGAGCGGCCGCCCGTCACGTCGTAGGAGAAGATGCGGCCCCTGTCCCGGTCGACATCGAACCCGGCGAAGAGCGGGACCACGGCAAGGCCCTGCATGGCCATGCCGAGGTTGGAACGGATCATCGTGGAGAGGCGGTTCGCCTTGCCCTCCAGGGAGAGCGTGGTGCCCTCCACCTTCTCGAAGTGCTCCAGCTCCAGCTGGAACAGCTTCACCATCTCGACGGCCAGGCCTGCCGTACCGGCGATACCGACGGCCGAGTACTCGTCAGCCGGGAACACCTTCTCGATGTCCCGCTGCGCGATGACGTTCCCCATCGTGGCCCGCCGGTCACCGGCGAGCACGACGCCGCCGGCGAAGGTGACGGCGACGATGGTCGTGCCGTGCGGGGCCTCGATCACTCCCTGAGTGGGCGGCAACTGCCGGTTGCCGGGGAGCATGCGCGGCTGATGGTCCGACAGGAAGTCCATGAAGGACGAGGACCCGGGCGTCAGGAAGGCAGCCGGTAGACGCCCGGTGCTACGAGTGTTGGCTTCCACGCGTTTCCTTCCACATACGTCGCAGCCCGCCTTAGGACGTCGGGCCGATCCTTGAACTGCCCCAGCGCGGCATTGCAGCTGAAGCACAGTACGCCTCGGACCCTACCCGTCTCGTGGTCGTGATCCACATGCCCGGCAGGGGCAGAAAGGCAGATGCAGCAGATTCCCTGTTGCTCCGCAACCATCGCGTCCAACTCTGCTGGTGTGAGGCCGTACTTGCGCTGGAAGTAACTGATCCGGTTCCGTTCGGCCCGGCACGGTCGGCAGTAGCTCGCCCATCCGTCCGACGAGGACTTGTTGCGCTCCCATTCGGAGTGCGGCCTCACCTCTTCGCACTGCGGGCAGCGCTTGTGTCCTGGCGGAACCGGAACCTTCTCCCGGACCTTTTTCCCCTTGGCACCCTGACGTTGCCGGTAGTACTCAGCGGAGCACTCCCGGCAGTACGCCTGAAGACCGTCGGTCATGGATTTGTTGCCAGCGAAGGCCCCTCGCGGCAAACACTGCTTACACCGCGAACAGCGCCTCGACTCCACCTCACTCACTTCGAGCATCCCTCAATTTCACCTACGAATCGTAGGCAAAATCACTCTCCACCCTTCTGAACAAAGGACCTCACGAAATCCTCGGCGTTCTCCTCGAGTACGTCATCGATTTCGTCCAGAACCGAGTCGACGTCGTCGCTCAGCTTCTCCTGGCGTTCCTTGAGGTCTTCGGATGCCTGTACCTCGGGCGCTTCCTCGACCTCCTCGGTCTCGCGCGTCGCCTTCTGCTGTCCGCCGCCGGTGTCCTTGGTCGCCATAACCCTCACCCCGCTCGGTTTCGACGTTCTTGATCAGACCCTACAAGCAGGGTCCGACATCGGCCCCGCAGTTGCCACAACGTCCGGGAACCACCTCGATGATTCCCGGACGGCGGCTCTTCCACCCTGCCGGGCCCGATCGGACCGAATCGGCCCGCTGGCCGTTTCAGTGGCCCGACAGGACCTTGACCAGGTCTTCCGCCGTGCGACAGCGGTCAAGGAGCTCCTTCACGTGATTACGCGTTCCGCGAAGCGGCTCCAGGGTTGGGACGCGCTGGAGCGAGTCCCGGCCCGGCAGGTCGAAGATCACCGAGTCCCAGGAAGCCGCCGCGACGTCGTCCGCGTACTGCTCCAGGCAGCGCCCGCGGAAGTACGCCCGGGTGTCCTCAGGAGGCTTGGTCTCGGCCCGCTCCACGTCCGTCTCGTCCAGCAGCCGCTTGATCCTGCCGCGGGCCACCAGACGGTTGTAGAGCCCCTTGTCGGCGCGTACGTCGGCGTACTGGAGGTCGACCAGATGCAGTCGGGCGGCGTCCCATTCGAGGTTGTCGCGGCGCCGGTAGCCCTCCATGAGCTCCCGCTTGGCCACCCAGTCCAGTTCGCCCGCCAGGCTCATGGGGTCGGTCTCCAGGCGGCCCAGGACGTCCTCCCACCGTGCCAGTACGTCCCTGGTCTGGTCGTCCGCGTCGGCTCCGAAGCGCTCCTCGACGTACTTGCGCGCCAGTTCGTAGTACTCCATCTGGAGCTGTACCGCGGTGAGTTTCCGGCCGCTGCGGAGCGTGATCAGGTGCTTGAGGCCGGGGTCGTGCGAGACCTGGTGCAGGGTGCGTACCGGCTGGTCCACGGCGAGGTCGACGGCGATGAAGCCGTCCTCGATCATGGACAGGACGAGGGCGGTGGTGCCGAGCTTCAGGTAGGTCGAGATCTCGGAGAGGTTCGCGTCGCCGATGATCACGTGCAGGCGGCGGTATTTCTCGGCGTCCGCGTGCGGCTCGTCACGCGTGTTGATGATGGGGCGCTTGAGGGTGGTCTCCAGGCCCACCTCGACCTCGAAGTAGTCGGCGCGCTGGCTGAGCTGGAAGCCGTGCTCGTGTCCGTCCTGGCCGATACCGACGCGGCCCGCTCCGGTGACGACCTGGCGTGAGACGAAGAACGGCGTGAGGTGGCGCACGATGTCCGAGAAGGGGGTTTCCCGCTTCATCAGGTAGTTCTCGTGCGTGCCGTAGGAGGCGCCCTTGTTGTCGGTGTTGTTCTTGTAGAGGTGGATCGGCTGGGCGCCCGGGAGCTGGGCCGCGCGCTCGGCGGCCTCCGCCATGATGCGCTCGCCGGCTTTGTCCCACAGGACGGCGTCGAGCGGGTTGGTCACCTCGGGAGAGCTGTACTCCGGGTGTGCGTGGTCGACGTACAGTCGTGCACCGTTGGTGAGGATGACATTGGCCAGGCCGATGTCCTCGTCGGTGAGCTGGCTGGAGTCGGCGGCTTCGCGGGCGAGGTCGAAGCCCCGCGCGTCCCGCAGCGGGTTCTCCTCCTCGAAGTCCCAGCGGGCCCGCCGGGCCCGGTGCATCGCCGCCGCGTAGGCGTTGACGATCTGGGACGAGGTGAGCATGGCATTGGCGTTGGGGTGGCCGGGGACGGAGATCCCGTACTCCGTCTCGATGCCCATTACTCGCCGTACGGTCATGCGGCCCTCCTTGCCCGGCGGCGTCCTCGGTCGGGGACGCCGCTCAAGTACCGCTGGCGCTCCGGTGCGTGTGCGGTGCCCGTCCCCGCACTGCGCGAATCGGCGGTACCGAAGAGCCTAGAGCGCCTTTGCACTGGTGGGGAGATCATTTGCGTCATTGCTCAGCTCCAGCTGTGCCCTGGAAAACAGTTGGCTGCGGGTACCCGGTGAGGGCACCCGCAGCCACCCTGTCTTTTACAGGTACTGACCGGTGTTGGCCACCGTGTCGATGGAGCGTCCGGTGTCCGCGCCCTGTTTTCCGGTGATGAGCGTACGGATGTAAACGATCCGTTCGCCCTTCTTTCCGGAGATTCGGGCCCAGTCGTCCGGGTTGGTGGTGTTGGGCAGGTCCTCGTTCTCCTTGAACTCGTCCACGCAGGCCTGGAGCAGGTGGGCGACTCGCAGACCCTTCTGGCTGTGTTCGAGGAAGTCCTTGATTGCCATCTTCTTGGCGCGGCCGACGATGTTCTCGATCATGGCGCCGGAGTTGAAGTCCTTGAAGTACAGGACTTCCTTGTCGCCGTTGGCGTATGTGACCTCGAGGAAGCGGTTTTCCTCGGACTCGGTGTACATGTGCTCGACGGCAGCCTGGATCATGCTCTGGACCGTGGTGCTCCTGTTGCCTCCGTGCTCTCCGACGTCGTCGGGGTGCAGCGGGAGGCGCTCGGTGAGGTACTTGGCGAAGATGTCCTTGGCCGCTTCGGCGTCCGGACGCTCGATCTTGATCTTCACGTCGAGTCGGCCGGGGCGCAGGATCGCGGGGTCGATCATGTCTTCACGGTTCGAGGCGCCGATGACCACCACGTTCTGCAGGCCCTCCACGCCGTCGATCTCGGCGAGCAGCTGCGGGACGATGGTGTTCTCCACGTCCGAGCTGACGCCTGATCCACGGGTGCGGAAGAGGGATTCCATCTCGTCGAAGAAGACGATGACGGGGGTGCCCTCGCTGGCCTTCTCACGGGCGCGCTGGAAGACGAGGCGGATCTGCCGCTCGGTCTCACCGACGTATTTGTTGAGGAGTTCGGGGCCCTTGATGTTGAGGAAGAAGCTCTTGCCGGTGGCCTGTCCGGTCACTTCGGCGACCTTCTTGGCCAGTGAGTTGGCGACGGCCTTGGCGATGAGTGTCTTGCCGCATCCGGGGGGCCCGTACAGCAGCACGCCCTTGGGCGGGCGCAGCTCGTGCTCCTTGAACAGGTCGGGGTACAGGTACGGGAGCTCGACCGCGTCGCGGATCATTTCGATCTGGCCGCCCAGACCGCCGATCTGCTCGTAGCCGATGTCCGGCACCTCTTCGAGGACGAGTTCCTCCACCTCGCTCTTTGGCACGACTTCGTAGACGTAGCCGGAGCGGGGTTCGAGCAGCAGGGCGTCGCCGGGACGGATGACTACGTCCAGCAGTGGTTCGGCGAGTCGCACCACCCGTTCCTCGTCGGTGTGCCCCTGCACGAGGGCGCGCTCGCCGTCCTCGAGGATCTCTTTGAGGGTGACGATGTCGCCGACGCTCTCGTACTCCATGGCCTCGACCACGTTGAGGGCTTCGTTGAGCATCAGTTCCTGGCCGCGCCGGAGCTCTTCGAGTTCGACGCTGGGGCTGACGTTCACCCGGAGCTTGCGGCCCCCGGTGAAGATGTCGGCGGTGCCGTCCTCGCTCGCCGCGAGGAATACACCGAAGCCGGCCGGCGGCTGCGCGAGCCGGTCGACTTCCTCCTTGAGTGCCACGATCTGGTCGCGGGCCTCTCGGAGGGTGCCCGCGAGCCGCTCGTTCTGTGCGGACACGCCGGCCAGGTTTGTCTGCAGCTCGACGATCCGCTCTTCGAGAATCCTCGTGTGTCGCGGAGAGTCGGCGAGCTTGCGTCGCAGGACGGCGATCTCCTGCTCAAGGTAGGCAATCTGCCCGGACGGGTCGTCGGACCCTCGTCCCGGGCGGATGCCGCGGTTCATGTCGTCGTCGTGGGCTGCCACGGTCCTCACCTCCTCCAAGGGGAGCTGGACGCTTCCAGACCCTACCTGGGTGGGTGTCGATTGAAACCCCTAGATCATAAAGACGGTCGGGGTGTGTCCGATCTTCACCCTTGCGCTCTCCCTCACGCCAGTGGAATACCCACTCAACATGATTGGTAGGCCGACGGAGGTAGGGTCGAAGTGTTCAACACCCGTCAGAGCTGGCCCGATTCCCCGTCTTCGGGTCGCTCTGCGCAGGAAACGGCAGGAGAAATGACCGTGCAGCAGGAGGCCGGAGTCGGCGACGAGGCGCTTGAGGTCTGGATCGACCAGGATCTGTGCACCGGCGATGGGATCTGTGCGCAGTACGCACCTGAGGTCTTCGAACTGGACATCGACGGTCTGGCGTATGTGAAGGGCTCCGGCGACGAGCTTCTGCAGACTCCGGGCGCGACAACGCCCGTACCTCTGACGATTCTGCGTGACGTGGCCGACTCCGCGAAGGAGTGTCCGGGCGACTGCATTCATGTACGTCGCGTGTCGGACAGCGTCGAGGTCTACGGTCCCGACGCGGAGTGACCGTGCTGGCGCCCCGTGTCACGGGGTGCCCGTTTTTGTATGGTTGTCTTTTTTCTCACATGCCCTGGGCCGCAGGCGGTGTCGAGCGCATGAATGAGCCGTTCTTCCACTGCCACTTGGCGTCTTCGTCGACGTCGGGGCAGCAACTCGGTACGTCGGGCGAGGAGTAGCCGAGCAGGGTGGCGGTGATCGTGGCGTCGCGGAGTGTGAGTTCCTCCACGGACAGCCGGTCCTTCGGGTCGACGAGGGTGGCCACGACCCGGGGCTTCGAAGAGCCCTCCGGTGTGGTGAGGACGTAGACGCCGCTCGGTGGGGTGCCGGAGCCGGCGTCGCAGCGGACCACGGTGACCGTCTCGGGGCGGCCGTCGCCGTCGAGGTCGCCGGAGGCCTTTTTCTGGATGATGACTTTCGCGGGACCGCAGTCGAGGGGGAAGTCGGCGCGGGCCGGGTCGGGGGGTGTCGCGGCCGCTGGGGCGCTTTTCGCCTCCGGGCCGTGCTGGACGGCCGTCGCCGCTTCGGGCTGGAGGAAGGCGGAGGCCGCGACGACCGCGGCGAGCGCTGTTGCCGTGGCGACCCAGTGGATCGGGCGGGTGTGGGTGTGAGCCAGTTCCGGGACGGCGGATTGCTGCACTAGGAAGTGTCTCCTGCGAGGGCTGTGCCGGTGGGGTGGCCAGCATGGTGCCACACGTCACACCGCGAGGGAACGGTGGGGTCGGGGGTACTGGTGGCTCGTCAAGGGAAAAGCGCTGTGGCCGAGTTCCCGAGGGGTTCTCGGGAACTCGGCCACGGTGGTTGCGCGTTGTGTGCGGCACGGGGCCGCTTCAGCGGCCGGCGGCGCCCCCGTCGGCGTTCGGTCCGGTGTAGTCGTCGCCGTACGCGCCCTTGGAGGGGCGGCGGCGGCGCATGGGCGGCTCGACGCCGTCCGCGAGACGGCGGGCGGTGAGCAGGAAGCCGGTGTGGCCGATCATCCGGTGGTCGGGACGGACCGCCAGACCCTCGATGTGCCAGTTGCGGACCATCGACTCCCAGGCGGTCGGCTCGGCGAAGCAGCCGATCTCGCGGATGGACTCGACGGTCCGGGCGAGCTGGGTGGTGGTCGCCACGTAGCAGCAGACGATGCCGCCGGGGACGAGCGCCTTGGAGACGGCTTCCAGGCACTCCCAGGGGGCGAGCATGTCGAGGACGACGCGGTCGACCTCGGTGTCCGACAGGTTGTCCTGGAGGTCGCCGACGGTGAGCTGCCAGGCGGGGTGGGGGCTGCCGAAGTAGCGCTCCACGTTCTGCTGGGCGATCTCGGCGAAGTCCTCGCGGCGCTCGTAGGAGTGCAGCATGCCCTGGTCGCCGACGGCGCGGAGCAGGAAGGTGCTGAGCGAGCCGGAGCCGACGCCGGCCTCGACGACGCGTGCGCCGGGGAAGATGTCGGCGAAGGCCAGGATCTGCCCCGCGTCCTTGGGGTAGACCACGGCGGCGCCGCGGGGCATGGACAGGACGAAGTCGGGGAGCAGGGGGCGCAGTGCCAGATAGGCGACGTTCCCCGTGGTACGGACAACGCTGCCCTCGGGAGCGCCGATCAGCTCGTCGTGCGGGAAGGAACCCTTGTGGGTGTGGAAGTTCTTCCCCGCTTCGAGCGTGAACGTGTAGTGGCGGCCCTTGGGGTCGGTCAGCTGTACCTGGTCCCCGACCTTGAAGGGCCCGCGTCGGCGGGCGGCACCGGTCGGTTCGGACATGTGAGCCAGCCTACCGGCGTTTGTGGGGGGCGCCGACCACGGTGTCGGGGTGCTCGGGAGCGTGGCGGGCCGGGGGTGCTTCGTGGCTGAGCGCGCGGTTTCCCGCGGCCCTTTCGGGGCTCAGGAGGGGCGGGCCATGGCCTTGACGAAGGCCCGTTCCACGTCTGCCGCTGAGAGGACTCCGTAGATCTCGCCGGACTCCTCCACCACGAGGTACTCGGTCGCCGGGGTGGCGCGCAGGAATTCCAGGAGGTCCTCGCCGGCCAGTTCGGCGGAGACGCGCATGCCGTCCGTCAGGTCCTGGGCGAGTCCGCTGACGGCGACCCAGGGGCGGCGGTGTTCCGGTACGCCCACGATGGCTGCTTCGCGGACGAGTGAGAGGGGGTCGCCGTCGGCGTCCACCACGACCAGGGCGCGGGCGCCGGCCTCGTTGGCCCGGCGCAGTGCTTCGGAGAGCGGGGTGGCGGTCTCGACGGGGACGGCGCGCCGGGTGAGGGCGCGGGCTCTCAGGTCGGGCAGGTGTTCGCGCAGGCGGGCCATGCGGAGGCTGTTTCCGGCGCCGGTCCAGATGATCGCGGCGAGGATCGCGGCGAGCAGGGCGTCCATGACGGTGTCCATGCCGCTGATGTCCTCGGCGTCCGTGCCGAGAGCTCCGGAGTGGGTGAGCAGGGGCAGTCCGATGAGTACGGAGATCGCGAGGGCGCGGCCGACCCAGGCGGCGGCGATGGTGCCGCTCATCGGCCTGCCGGTGATCTTCCAGACGACGGCGCGGAGCATGCGGCCGCCGTCGAGGGGCAGGCCGGGGAGCAGGTTGAACGCGGCGACGATCAGGTTCGAGATCATCAGGCCGGCCAGGAGGACGCCGGGGACGGTACCCGGTTCGACCGCCTGCAGGGCGAGGTAGAAGAGGCCGCTGAGGATCAGTGAGAGCAGTGGGCCGACGAAGGCGAGGACGAATTCGCGTCCGGGTGTCTCGGACTCCTTCTCGATCTCGGAGACTCCGCCGAAGAACTGGAGCTGGATACGGCGCACGGGCAGCTTGAAGCGCAGGGCCGCGACCGTGTGCGCCAGTTCGTGGACGAGTACGGAGGCGTAGAACGCGACGGCGAAGAAGAGCGAGACGAGGTAGCGGGTCATGCCCAGTTCGGGCAGGACACGTTCGAGCTGGCCGCCGAAGACCCAGGTGATGAGGGCGGCGACGAGGAACCAGCTGGGGGCCACGTACACCGGTACGCCGAAGGGGCGCCCCATGAGGAGGCCGCCGCCTGGTTCCTTGCCCCGCCGGGGGGCGGGGCCCTTCCTGCCCTTCTTGCGGCCGGGCTCGGGGGCGGGGGCGTGGGGGGTGTGGGCCTCGGTCCGGTCGGTGTCGTGCGGCTGCGGGGGTGCGTGGCCGTCGGCGCGTGCGTCCGCCGGGGGCGGGGTCGGGTGGTGGCCGGGGCCGGCCGGCGGCGTGGGCGTCGGCTCTGCACCGGCCTGGTCGTCCGCCGGGGTGTGCTCGGTTCGGGGGCGCTTCTGGAGACGTTCCGCCGTCGTGTCTTCCGTCGGCTCGGGACGGGTCGGGTCCGCCTGTTCCGCCGGGGCGCCGGCGTGGTGCGTTTCCTGGCCGGAGGGGGGCCGGGCCGTCGTGGTCGCGGGGTCGCCGGGTCGCGGCTGTCCCGTGCGGCGCTCGTCGGCCTCGTCCGTGCCGGATCGCGGCTGCCCGCTCCCGCCGCTCTCGTCCACGATGTCCCCTCGTTCGACGCGTGTCCCGCTCGCGATCACGCATGCGAGAGGTCTTCTGCTCGATGGTATGCGTCCGTCGTGGTGTGTTCGGCCCCGGCACCCCCTCCGTTTCCGGTGCGGGCGTGCGGCGCGCACGTCACCGTGTGCCGCGGTGTCAGTGGCGAGCCGTAAAGTCTGTCGTCATGGAAACCAGCAGCGACGGCGTCGTCCAGCCAGGCCCCGATGCCGTACCGGCGGACGACGCGGCTCAGCGGTCCGATGCCGCGGCCGCGCTGCCCGTGGTCTCCTCGGCCGAGCCGGCCGGAGTCACGGTGCCGCGGCCTGCCGGGCCGGTGGGCGACTCGGTGGGTTCCGGTGTCCCGGGCGGCTCGTCCGGTCGCGTCGCGGGTGCCGTGCCTCCGGCTTCGCTGTCGCCCTCGCGTGCGGGGGACTTCATGCAGTGTCCGTTGCTGTACCGGTTCCGGGTGATCGACAAGTTGCCCGAGAAGCCGAGCGAGGCGGCGACTCGGGGGACGCTGGTGCACGCGGTCCTGGAGCGGCTGTTCGACTCCCCGGCCTCCGAGCGGACGGCACCGCGTGCGAAGTCGCTGATTCCCGGCCAGTGGGACCGGCTGCGGGAGGCGAAACCGGAGCTGGCCGAGCTGTTCGCGGACTCCGACGAGCAGGCCGCGGGCGAGAAGCTGGCGCGCTGGCTCGCCGAGGCCGAGCGGCTGGTCGAGCGCTGGTTCACCCTGGAGGATCCGACCCGTCTCGAACCGGCCGAGCGTGAGCTCTTCGTGGAGGCGCAGCTCGACTCGGGCCTGAAGCTGCGGGGCATCATCGACCGCGTCGACGTGGCGCCCACGGGTGAGGTCCGCATCGTCGACTACAAGACGGGCAAGGCCCCGCGTCCGGAGTACGCGGAGGGTGCCCTGTTCCAGATGAAGTTCTACGCTCTGGTGGTGTGGCGGCTGAAACAGGTCGTGCCGCGCCGTCTCCAGCTCGTCTATCTGGGCAGCGGCGACGTGCTCACGTACGACCCGGAGCCGGCCGATCTGGAGCGGGTGGAGCGCAAGCTGCACTCCCTGTGGGAGGCGATCCGGCTCGCCACGGAGACCGGTGACTGGCGTCCGCGGCCCACCAAGCTCTGCGGCTGGTGCGACCACCAGGCGGTCTGTCCGGAATTCGGCGGCACTCCCCCGCCGTATCCGCTCCCGGTGGGGGTGCCCGGCTCCGGCGGTGCCTGAGAACCTGCGTCCGAGGCGGGCGGACACAGTGCCCCGGCGGCGGGCCGGGTGGCTCGCGCAGGGCAGAATGGGGCCGGACTAGCGAAGGAGACTTACGTGGCGATCCGCGTCCTACTGGTCGACGACCAGCCGCTGCTGCGCACCGGCTTCCGGATGATTCTGGAGGCCGAGCAGGACATCGCGGTCGTGGGCGAGGCCGGTGACGGTCTTCAGGCACTCGATCAGGTACGTGCCCTGCAGCCCGATGTGGTTCTGATGGACATCCGTATGCCGAGGATGGACGGAGTCGAGGCGACCCGGCAGATCACGGGCCCCGGCCGGGACGGTCCGGCGAAGGTGCTGGTTCTGACGACTTTCGACCTCGACGAGTATGTGGTGGAGGGCCTGCGTGCCGGCGCCAGCGGTTTTCTCCTGAAGGACGCGCCGGCCAACGAGTTGGTGCAGGCGATCCGGGTGGTGGCCGCGGGTGAGGCCATGCTGGCGCCCAGCATCACCCGTCGGCTGCTCGACAAGTACGCGAGCCATCTGCCGTCGGGTGACGAGCCGGTGCCGGACACCCTGCACACGCTCACGGAGCGCGAGGTCGAGGTCCTGAAGCTGGTGGCCCGTGGGCTGTCGAACGCCGAGGTGGCCGCCGACCTGTTCGTCAGCGAGACCACGGTCAAGACACATGTGGGCCACGTCCTCACCAAGCTGGGGCTGCGGGACCGTGTGCAGGCCGCGGTGTACGCGTACGAGAGCGGTCTGGTGCGTCCCGGAGCGCAGTGAGGGAGAGCGGTCCGGTGCGCCCCGCGGCGGACGCGGCAAGAGAGCGGCAAGAGAAATGGCCGCCCCCCTTCGAAGGGGGGCGGCCATTTGCCTGGATGCCTGCGATGCGCGGACGGGATCCGCGTTCGGGCGGTCAGTTCTTGCTGATCTCCCAGAAGCGGAACACCGTGGACGCGTCGAGGCAGTTCTCCAGGCCGTAGACGTTGTCGCGGACGACCGCGTACTGCTTGGCCTGCCAGATCGGGACGACCGGGGCCTGCTCGGCGACGATGTCCTGGAGTTCGCCGTACCGCTGGCCGGTCGACGAGCGGTCGCTCTGTGCGGCGGTCTCGGGGATGAGCTGTTCGGTGACCGTGGAGTTCGCGTAGTTGTTGTCCAGGACGTTGCCCTTGCCGAAGAACGGGGCCGTGAAGTTGTCCGGGTCGGGGTAGTCCGGCACCCAGCCCTTCACGTACACGCCGTACTTGCCCGCCGCGATGTCCTTCTCGTACCGGTCGTAGGGGACGGACTTCACGGTCGCGTCGAACAGGCCGCTGGCGTTGAGTTGTCCGGCTATCGCCTTGAACTCCTGGTCCGTGGACGGCCCGTAGCGGGTCGGTGTCGACCAGAGGGTCAGCTTCACCTTGTCGGTGATGCCGTCGGCGGCCAGCGCGGCCCGGGCCTCGGCGCGCGAGGGGCTGGAGCCGTAGGTGTTGAAGAAGGCCGTGTTGTGGCCGGTGATGCCGGCCGGGATGACCGAGTAGAGCGGGGTCGCCGTGTTCTCGTAGACCTCGTCGATGAGGGCGTCGCGGTCCAGCAGCTGGGCGATGGCCCTGCGGACGCCCGGCCTGCCCGCCACCGGGTCCCCCAGGTTGAACACCAGGTGCTGCACCTCGGCGCTGGAGCCCTCGACGACCTCGATGTCCTGGTCGCCGGTGGTGTCCGCCTCGATCTCCGCGATGTCCTCGGCGGCGAGACCCCGGTATGCGACGTCGACCTTGTTGTCGACGACGGCCTTCTTCAGGCCCGAGCGGTCGCCGTGGAAGAACTTGAGGGTCACACCGGAGTTCTGTGTCTCGGCGTTGCCCCGGTAGTTCTCGTTGACCGAGAAGACGGCCTCGTCCTTGCCGAACGAATCCAGCTTGTACGGGCCCGAGCCGACGGCCTTGCCGTCCTCGCGCAGCCCGTCGGCGGAGTACGCGCGGCGGTTGACGATCGAACCGGCGCCGGAGGCGATCTTGCTCGGGAAGGTGGCGTCGGAGACCTTGAGCTTGAAGACGACCTTCTTGTCGCTCGGGGTCTCCACCTCGTCCAGCATGGGGAACATGATCGCGGGCCCCGCGGCGTCGTCGATCCGCCTCATGCGGTCGAAGGAGAACTTGACGTCCTTCGAGGTCAGGTCGTCACCGTTGCTGAACCGCAGTCCGTCGCGCAGGGTGCACTCGTAGACCTTGGCCGCCGTGTCCGTGAAGGCGCATTCCCTGGCTGCCTCCGGCTCGGGTTCGGTGCCTCCCTTGGGGAAGCTGAGCAACGACTGGAAGACGTTGTTGAACAGCAGCCAGGAGCCCGGGTCGTAACCGGAGGCCGGGTCGGTGGCGAGGACGTCGTCGGTCATTCCCATGACGATGTCGGTGCCACTTCCGTCGGCGGTGCCCGTCTCCGAGCCGCATCCGGTGAGCAGACCGGCGGCCAGTCCTGCCACGGCGGGCAGGACCGGCAACTTGGTTCGCATGTTCACGTGCACGTGCCTTGTCGTCGTTCTCGGTCCGTTCAGGGGCTTTCGCCGTGAACGTCAGCTGTCGCTGCCCACTCCCCGGCTCAGCTCCCACAGCTGCAGCGTCGCCGACGAGTTGACCGCGTACTCGGCGCCGGTGATGTCGTCCCGTACGGCGACGTACTGCTTACCCTGCCACATCGGCAGGAGCGGAACGTCATCGGCGACGATGGACTGGATCTCGGTGATGCTCTTCGAGGCCGTGAGCCGGTCGGCCTCGCGACGGGAATCCGGGATCAGGGTGTTACGGATGCGGCTGTTCACGTACGTCGACGCGATGGTGTTGTCCTTGTCGAGGAACGGCGTGAGGAAGGTCTCGGCGTCCGGGAAGTCGGGGAACCAGCCCATGCCGAAGACCGCGAACTTGCCCTCACTCTGCTTGGGACGGTAGGTGTCCCACTTCTCGCCCTTGATGTCGACGTCGAAGAGCCCGGTGTCGTTGAGCTGCTTCTGCAGCGTCTCGAACTCGGTCTTGGTGGCGGAGCCGTAGTGGTCCGTCGTGTAGTGCATCGTGAACTTCACCGGCGTCGTGACGTTGGCCCCGTCGAGCAGTGCCTTGGCCTTGGCGACGCTCGGCTCGCCGTACTTGTTGAAGAACGAGTTGGCGTGGCCGGTGACCGTGGCCGGGACCATCGAGTACAGCGGGTCGGCGCCGGAGCCGTACACCTTGGAGGTCAGCGCACCGCGGTCGACGACGTGGGCGACCGCCTGGCGGACCGCCTTGTCCTTCAGCGACGGGGCCTCGGTGTCGAAGCCGATGTAGCGGATCTCCAGACCGGGCTGCTCGATCACGTCGATGTCGCTGTCCTCGGCGTTCTGCAGCTTCTTGATCTGCTCGGGCGACATGGTGCGGGT
Source organism: Streptomyces sp. NPDC048484 (assembly GCF_040651415.1). Taxonomy (NCBI): domain Bacteria; kingdom Bacillati; phylum Actinomycetota; class Actinomycetes; order Kitasatosporales; family Streptomycetaceae; genus Streptomyces; species Streptomyces sp. NPDC048484. Next base: position 242,978 of record NZ_JBEZJY010000006.1, on the reverse strand, counting down.
CAGCATGTCGACGTCGCCCTTGTTGAGCGCGGCACCCATGGCGTCGGCGTCGGCGAACGACCGCAGTTCGACCTTCTCGTTCTTTATTTCCGAGATCCCCTGGTAGTTGGGGTTCTTGGTGAAAACGATCTTTTTGACGTCGTCGCCGTCGGTCTCGGCCTTGAGGGTGTACGGGCCGGAGCTGCTCACTTCGACGCCGTTGCGCAGCTTGTTCTTCTTGTAGTCGGCGGGGTTGACGATGCCCGCGACCGGCGTGGAGAGCTTGAACGGGAAGGTGGCGTCGGCGGTGTTGAGATGGAAGATGACCTCGCGCTCACCCTTGGTCTCGACGGCATCGACCGTCGACAGCAGCGAGGCGACCTCGGTGTCGGCCTTGATCGCCATCGCGCGGTCGATGGAGAACTTCACGTCCTCGGCGGTGACCGGATCCCCGTTGGAGAACTTGAGGTCCTTGCGCAGCGTGCAGGCGTACCGCTCGTTGCCCGAGTCGGTGAAACCGCACTCCTCGGCAGCCTCCGGAGCCGGGTCGCCGCCACCGTTGGGCATGGCCATCAGGGTCTGGACCGTCTGACGGAGGACGTTCCAGGAACCGACGTCGTACGCGTAGGCCGGGTCGAACGGCGCCGGGGTCTCTTTCGAGGCGGAGAACGCGTCGGTGGTGCCGACAACGATGGCCTCGCCGCCCTCGCTCCCGCTGTCGGAACCCCCACAGGCAACGAGGACCGGCGCGAGCAGACCGATCACGGCCGGCAGCACCAAAGTCTTACGGTTCATGCTCGAAGTTCTCCAGAGCTGTCGGTCCCGCGGGCCCGGCAGGCCGGGGTGTTGGGGTCGGGTCACGGGGTTATGGCGATGTTCTCGCGATGAGATTAGTCCGCACCGGGCAGGACCGTTCGCAAGTACCGAAGTTGAGTTCCCATCACGCTGCGAAACCGGTTGCGGACACACCGAAAACCCGAGAGTGGAAGGATTCGTACAGCGTTCCACGTATCAGGACACAAGGGCACGTCCAACACCCCCGGAAAGGCTTGCCAGTCACACCGGGAACCCCCTGTCGACCCCTCCGGGAGTGGCGAACATCACACCCTCAACTGTGTTGGAAAGTACCGGAATTCGGCCATCCGCAGCACGCGGGCGACGGCCCATTTAATCCGGTGTATCGGCCACGTGGGTTTTCGGATTCACTCGCACACCGTGGGTGAACGATTAGCGCTTTTCCGTCATCAGGCCTCGTAGAAAAGGCAGGTCGACGTGTTCGAGGGAGGTCACGACGGTCCGTCCGGCGGCCTGGGCGATCGGAGCCACCGAGGGCACGGCCACGACGCGGCAGCCCGCGGCCTCGGCGGCGGCCACGCCTGTCATGGTGTCCTCGATCACCGCGCATCTGGCCGGATCCGCCCCCAGCCCGGCGGCCGCGAGCAGATACGGATCGGGGAAGGGCTTGGTGCGCTCCACCTCGTCGCCCGCGACGGTCAGGGCGAAGTTCTGGGCACCGAGCGAGACCAGAACGCGGTCGATGATGCGGCGGTGCGAGGCGGAGACCAGCGCCGTGGGGACGCGGTGCGCGGCGAGCTCGGCCAGGAGTCCCGCGGCGCCCGGCATCAACGGCAGAGCCCGGCCGATGAGCTCCTCGAACCCGTCGTTCAGCAGCACCGTGAGTTCGGAGAGAGTGATCTTGGCGCCGGTGGCCTCGATGAGGAAGCCGGCGCTGCGGGTCATGGGGCCGCCGACCACCACGTGGCGCCAGGAGTCGTCCAGTCTGTGGCCGAGCCGGGAGAACACCTCGACCTCGGCGTCCCACCAGAAGCCCTCCGTGTCCACCAGAGTGCCGTCCATGTCGAGGAGGACGGCCTGGAGGGCGGAGCCCTCGGCCATACGGGTACCTTCCGCGGGGACCGTACTGGTCATAGGCGCACCTCCGTTTAGGGACGAGAAGGCCGGCCCCCTTGAGGGGACCGGCCTGCACTGGACCGACCAGTGTACGTCGCCGGGCGAACCGGCGCCTCTTGGGACGGGGCGGGTCTTGGGACGGGGCGGGCGCGGTTGAGCGGCGCCCCGCCCTCAGAGCCCGTGTCCGGCTCTCAGCGGGCGTTGAAGTACTTTGCCTCCGGGTGGTGGATGACGATCGCGTCCGTGGACTGTTCCGGGTGGAGCTGGAACTCCTCGGAGAGGTGGACGCCGATGCGCTCGGGCTCCAGGAGTCGGGCGATCTTGGCGCGGTCCTCCAGGTCCGGGCAGGCGCCGTAGCCGAGGGAGAAGCGGGCGCCGCGGTACTTGAGCGCGAACATGTCTTCGACGCCGGCCGGGTCCTCGCCGGCGAAGCCGAGTTCGGAGCGCACGCGCGCGTGCCAGTACTCGGCGAGGGCCTCCGCCAGCTGGACGGACAGGCCGTGCAGTTCCAGGTAGTCCCGGTAGGAGTTCGCCTCGAAGAGCTTCGCCGTCTCCTCGCCGATCCGGGAGCCGACGGTGACGACCTGGAGGCCGACGACGTCCGGCTCGCCGGACTCCTCCGGGCGGAAGAAGTCGGCCAGGCACAGCCGGCGGCCGCGGCGCTGACGCGGGAAGGTGAAGCGGGTGCGTTCGTTGCCCTGCTCGTCCAGGAGGATCAGGTCGTCGTCCTTGGACACACAGGGGAAGTAGCCGTAGACGACGGCCGCCTCCAGCAGGTTGCCGGTCTGCAGCTGGTCCAGGAGGCCGCGCAGCCGCGGCCTGCCCTCGGTCTCCACCAGCTCCTCGTACGTCGGCCCGTCGCCCGTGCGCGCCTGCTTGAGGCCCCACTGGCCCTTGAAGAGCGCGCCCTCGTCGAGCCAGGACGCGTACTCCTTGAGCTGGATGCCCTTGATGACGCGGGTGCCCCAGAACGGCGGCTCGGGGACGGGGTTGTCAATCGAGACGTCGGAGCGGGCGGCGCCCTCTTCGGGGCGCTCCTCGACGACGGCCCGGTCGACGGCCTTGACCCGGCGCTGCTTCAGCTCGGGCAGGGTCGCGCCGGGCACGCCCCGCTTGACCCCGATCAGCGCGTCCATCAGGCGCAGGCCCTCGAACGCGTCGCGGGCGTAGCGGACCTCGCCCTCGTAGATCTCGTGCAGGTCCTGCTCGACGTATGCCCGGGTCAGGGCGGCACCGCCGAGGATCACCGGGTAGTCGGCGGCCATCTTGCGCTGGTTGAGCTCCTGCAGGTTCTCCTTCATGATCACCGTGGACTTGACCAGCAGTCCGGACATGCCGATGACGTCCGCCCGGTGTTCCTTGGCGGCTTCCAGGATCGCGGAGACGGGCTGCTTGATACCGAGGTTGACCACGGTGTAGCCGTTGTTGGACAGGATGATGTCGACGAGGTTCTTGCCGATGTCGTGCACGTCACCGCGCACGGTGGCCAGCACGATGGTGCCCTTGCCCTCGTCGTCGGTCTTCTCCATGTGCGGTTCCAGCTGGGCCACCGCGGTCTTCATGACCTCGGCGGACTGGAGCACGAACGGCAGCTGCATCTGACCGGAGCCGAACAGTTCACCGACGACCTTCATGCCGTCCAGCAGTGTCTCGTTGACGATGTCGAGGGCCGAGCGCTCCTGGAGGGCGTCCTCCAGGTCCTGTTCGAGGCCGTTCTTCTCGCCGTCGATGATGCGCCGCTTGAGCCTCTCGTCCAGCGGCAGGGCCGCCAGCTCCTCGGCGCGGCCGGCCTTGCGGGACTTGGTGGTGGCGCCCTCGAAGAGGGCCATCAGCTTCTGCAGCGGGTCGTAGCCCTCGCGGCGGCGGTCGTGGATGAGGTCGAGGGCGGTGGTGACCTCCTCCTCGGTGAAGCGGGCGATCGGCAGGATCTTCGAGGCGTGCACGATCGCCGAGTCGAGGCCCGCCTTCACGCACTCGTCCAGGAAGACCGAGTTGAGCAGGACGCGCGCCGCCGGGTTGAGGCCGAAGGAGATGTTCGACAGGCCGAGCGTGGTCTGCACGCCCGGGCGGCGGGCCTTGAGCCGGCGGATCGCCTCGATGGTGGCGATGCCGTCGCCCCGGGACTCCTCCTGGCCGGTGCAGATGGTGAAGGTCAGAGTGTCGATGAGGATGTCCGACTCGTGGATGCCCCAGTTGCCGGTGAGGTCGTCGATGAGCCGCTCGGCGATCGCCACCTTGTGCTCGGGGGTGCGGGCCTGGCCCTCCTCGTCGATGGTCAGGGCGATCAGCGCGGCGCCGTGCTCCTGCGCGAGCTGGGTGACCTTCGCGAACCGTGACTCGGGGCCGTCGCCGTCCTCGTAGTTGACGGAGTTGATGACCGCGCGCCCGCCGAGCTTCTCCAGGCCGGCACGGATCACCGGGACCTCGGTGGAGTCGAGGACGATCGGCAGCGTGGAAGCCGTCGCGAAGCGCCCGGCCAGCTCCTGCATGTCGGCCACGCCGTCGCGGCCCACGTAGTCGACGCACAGGTCGAGCATGTGCGCGCCCTCGCGGATCTGGTCGCGGACCATCTCCACACAGTCGTCCCAGCGGGCCTCCAGCATGGCGTCACGGAACTTCCTCGAACCGTTGGCGTTGGTGCGCTCGCCGATCGCCATGTACGCGGTGTCCTGGCGGAACGACACGGTCTGGTAGAGCGAGGCGGCGCCGGGCTCGGGGCTCGGGTCGCGCTCGGCCGGAGTCAGCTCCCGTACGCGCTCGACGACCTGACGCAGGTGCTCCGGCGTCGAGCCGCAGCAGCCGCCGACCAGTGAGAGACCGTAGTCGCGTACGAAGTTCTCCTGCGCGTCGGCCAGTTCGGGCGGCGTCAGCGGGAAGTACGCGCCGTCCTTGGTCAGCACGGGCAAGCCCGCGTTCGGCATACACATCAGCGGCGTACGCGAGTGGCGGGCCAGATAGCGCAGATGCTCACTCATCTCGGCCGGGCCTGTCGAGCAGTTCAGGCCGATCAGGTCGATACCGAGCGGCTCCAGGGCGGTCAGTGCCGCACCGATCTCCGAGCCGAGCAGCATGACGCCCGTGGTCTCGAAGGCGAGCGAGCAGATCAGCGGCACATCGACGCCCAGTGCGTCCATCGCACGGCGCGCGCCGATCAGACTGGACTTGGTCTGGAGCAGGTCCTGCGTGGTCTCCACGATCAGGGCGTCCGCGCCACCGGCGAGCAGGCCCTCGGCGTTCTGCTGGTAGCCGTCACGCAGTACGTCGTACGCGATGTGGCCGAGCGACGGCAGCTTGGTGCCCGGGCCGATCGAGCCGAGGACCCAGCGCTGGCGACCGTCCTTGGCGCCGAACTCGTCGGCGACCTCCCGGGCGATACGGGCGCCCGCCTCGGACAGCTCGAAGATCCGGTCGGCGATCTCGTACTCGTTCGCCGCTGAGTGGTTCGAGCCGAAGGTGTTGGTCTCGACGCAGTCGACGCCGACGGCGAAGTACTCCTCGTGGACGGAGCGCACGATGTCGGGGCGCGTGAGGTTCAGGATCTCGTTGCAGCCCTCGAGGTTCTCGAAGTCCTCAAGGGTTGGATCCTGTGCCTGGAGCATCGTGCCCATCGCGCCGTCGGCCACCACCACCCGGGTGGCGAGCGCCTCGCGGAGGGCGTCGGTTCGGGCGCGGCTGTGGCCGGGCTCGGACGGAAGGGACGGGTTCGGCAACGAGGCCATGGAAGATGCTCCCTGGGGTGCGACGGCTGTCGGCTTTGCCCTTCTCATGGAAGGCGCACCCCGTCAGGGTAGCCCGCGGCGACGCCGAAGGGTCAGGAGCGTCCACGGGGCGGACGGGCGATCCGTACCCGGTGACGGTCGGGATGCGTACTCAACTCATCACGGCCACCCATTAGCGGGAGGTCGACAGCGAGCGGTAATGTTCGACATTGCCGAACGGTGGCAGCGAAGCGCCGACCGACGGTCCAAGGGGACGGAGGGCGGGACGTCGATGGCACGGAACATCCAGTCGCTCGAACGGGCGGCCGCGATGCTGCGGCTGCTCGCGGGCGGGGAACGACGGCTCGGCCTGTCGGACATCGCCTCGTCGCTGGGCCTGGCCAAGGGCACGGCCCACGGGATTCTGCGCACGCTCCAGCAGGAGGGGTTCGTCGAGCAGGACGGGGCCTCCGGGCGCTACCAACTGGGCGCCGAACTGCTGCGCCTCGGCACGACCTATCTCGATGTGCACGAACTGCGGGCGCGCGCCCTGGTGTGGACCGACGACCTGGCCCGCTCCAGCGGTGAGAGCGTCTACCTGGGGGTGCTGCACCAGCAGGGCGTGCTGATCGTGCACCACGTGTTCAGACCCGACGACAGCCGGCAGGTGCTGGAGGTCGGGGCCATGCAGCCCCTGCACTCCACGGCGCTGGGCAAGGTCCTTTCGGCCTACGACCCGGTGGCGCACAGCGAGGCCCTGGAGGCCGAGCGCAAGGAGTTCACGGCGCGCACCATAAGCGCTCCCGAGTCGTTCGAGGGCGTCCTCGACCTCACGCGGGCGCGGGGGTACGCCGCCGACGTCGAGGAGACCTGGACAGGAGTGGCCTCGGTGGCCGCGCCCGTCCACAACCAGCGGCGGATGCCCGTCGGCGCGGTGGGGGTCGCGGGGGCGGTGGAGCGCGTCTGCAAGGACGGCGAGCTGCGCCCCGAGTTGATCGCCGCCGTCCGCGACTGCGCCCGCGCGGTGTCCAGGGACCTGGGCGCCGGGCGGTTCTGAGTCCGCTCCGCGGATCGTGGGAAGAAGGCCGGTACGTCATCGACGTACCGGCCTTCTCCATGCCGTGGCGGCCACAGAACGTGCCTGCTCGCACGCGGTGTACGGCCGCCTCGAAGATCGATAGGCCACAGCAATCAATAACGATCGTGTTTTCGATATCAGGGGCCTTGACGAGGTGGTATTGACAGAGCGAGACTCGCGTCCATCGGTCGGCATTGTCGAACACCTACCGGCAATACGCGTTAGAGTGTGACAAGGCCAGGACCGACAACTACCTCACCTGAGGTCGCGGACCACCGGAGGGACCCGGTGTTCGCCTTTCCCTGGACGAAGGACAAAGGAGTCGCGGGTGTCCAGCTCCGACATCTTCATCGGCGAGACCATCGGTACCGCCATTCTCATCCTGCTCGGCGGTGGCGTGTGCGCCGCCGTCACGCTGAAAGCCTCCAAGGCACGCAACGCCGGGTGGCTCGCCATCACCTTCGGGTGGGGCTTCGCGGTGATGACCGCCGTGTACATCTCGGCGCCTCTGTCCGGTGCCCATCTGAACCCGGCTGTCACCCTCGGCATCGCGATCAAGGACGACGACTGGAGCAACGTCCTGACCTATTGGTCGGGCCAGCTCCTCGGCGCCATGATCGGCGCCGTGCTCGTGTGGATCGCGTACTACGGACAGTTCCTCGCGCACCTCACCGACCGCGAGATCGTGGGCGGTCCCGGTACGCAGGACATCAAGTCCGTGGAGGCGCGGGAGGCCAAGGCCGGCCCGGTGCTCGGCGTCTTCTCCACCGGCCCGGAGGTCCGGGTCGCGTGGCAGAACGTCGCCACGGAGATCATCGGCACGGCCGTGCTGGTGCTCGCGGTCCTCACACAGGGGCTCAACGACAGCGGCAAGGGTCTCGGCACCCTGGGCGCGCTGATCACCGCCTTCGTGGTCGTCAGCATCGGTCTCTCGCTCGGTGGTCCGACGGGGTACGCGATCAACCCGGTCCGTGACCTCGGCCCGCGCATCGTGCACGCCCTGCTGCCCCTGCCCAACAAGGGCGGTTCGGACTGGGCCTACGCCTGGGTCCCGGTCGTGGGGCCGCTGATCGGCGGAGCGGCCGCCGCAGGCCTCTACAACGTCGCTTTTGCTTAGAGCCGCATGTCTGCTCGGGGCCGACGTCCTCCGGTACGGGACGGGCGTCGGCCCCGAGCCGAAAGCAATACGCCGTAAGCCAGCCCCTTATCCACGGACTTTCAGGAGCACACCGTGACCGACGCGCACACCGCCGCCACGCATTCCCACGGCGCAGGGCCGTTCATCGCCGCCATCGACCAGGGCACCACCTCCAGCCGCTGCATCGTCTTCGACCGGGACGGCCGGATCGTCTCCGTCGACCAGAAGGAGCACGAGCAGATCTTCCCGAAGCCGGGCTGGGTCGAGCACGACGCCACCGAGATCTGGACCAACGTCGAGGAGGTCGTCGCCTCGGCCATCGAGAAGGCCGGCATCACCCGCGACGACATCAAGGCCATCGGCATCACCAACCAGCGCGAGACGACGCTGCTGTGGGACAAGAACACCGGTGAGCCCGTCCACAACGCCCTCGTCTGGCAGGACACCCGCACCGACGCGCTCTGCAAGGAGCTGGGCCGCAACGTCGGTCAGGACCGCTTCCGCCGCCAGACCGGCCTGCCCCTCGCGTCGTACTTCGCGGGGCCCAAGGCCCGCTGGCTCCTTGACAACGTCGAGGGTCTTCGCGAGCGCGCCGAGGCCGGCGACATCCTCTTCGGCACGATGGACAGCTGGGTCATCTGGAACCTGACGGGCGGTGTGGACGGCGGCAGGCATGTCACCGACGTCACCAACGCCTCCCGCACGATGCTGATGAACCTGCACACCATGCAGTGGGACGAGTCGATCGCCGAGTCCATCGGTGTCCCGATGGCGATGCTGCCCGAGATCCGCTCCTCCGCCGAGGTGTACGGCGAGATCACCGGCGGCAAGCTGGGCGACCTGCTCGGTGGCATCCCGGTCGCCTCCGCGCTCGGCGACCAGCAGGCGGCCCTCTTCGGCCAGACCTGTTTCGCCGAGGGCGAGGCGAAGTCCACGTACGGCACCGGCACGTTCATGCTGATGAACACCGGTGACAAGCTCATCAACTCCTACAGCGGACTGCTGACCACAGTCGGGTACCAGATCGGCGACCAGAAGCCGGTCTACGCGCTCGAAGGCTCCATCGCTGTCACCGGGTCGCTCGTCCAGTGGATGCGCGACCAGATGGGCCTGATCAAGTCCGCCGCGGAGATCGAGACGCTCGCGCTGTCGGTCGAGGACAACGGCGGCGCGTACTTCGTGCCGGCCTTCTCCGGTCTGTTCGCCCCGTACTGGCGCCCCGACGCCCGCGGTGTGATCACCGGCCTGACCCGGTACGTCACCAAGGCCCACATCGCGCGCGCCGTCCTGGAGGCCACGGCCTGGCAGACCCGTGAGATCAGCGACGCCATGACGAAGGACTCCGGCGTCGAGCTCACGGCCCTCAAGGTCGACGGCGGCATGACCTCCAACAACCTGCTGATGCAGACCCTGGCCGACGTCCTGGACGCCCCTGTGGTGCGCCCGATGGTCGCCGAGACCACCTGCCTCGGCGCCGCCTACGCCGCCGGTCTCGCCGTCGGCTTCTGGACCAACACCGAAGACCTGCGCGCCAACTGGCGCCGGGCCGCGGAATGGACCCCGAACATGGCCGCGGAGACCCGTGACCGTGAGTACAAGAGCTGGCTCAAGGCCGTCGAGCGGACCATGGGCTGGATCGAAGACGAAGACTGACGTCGAAGACCGACTAGGAGTAATTCGCAATGACCACCCTGCAGAGTGTCCCGGCTCTTGGGACGCACCCGGCCAACGGCTCCGCCGCGTTCAACGTGAAGGCAGTGGGCCGCGCCGAGACCCGGGAACAGTTGTCCAAGGCGACATACGACCTCCTGGTGATCGGTGGCGGGATCCTGGGCATCTCCACCGCCTGGCATGCCGCACAGTCGGGCCTGCGGGTGGCCCTGGTCGACGCCGGCGACTTCGCCGGCGCGACCTCCTCCGCCTCCTCCAAGCTGCTCCACGGCGGTCTGCGCTACCTGCAGACCGGCGCGGTGAAGCTGGTGGCGGAGAACCACTTCGAGCGCCGTGCGGTCTCCCGCCAGGTGGCCCCCCACCTGGCGAATCCGCTCACGTTCTACCTCCCCGTGTACAAGGGCGGGCCGCACGGCGCGGCGAAGCTGGGCGCGGGTGTCTTCGCGTACTCGGCCCTGTCGGCCTTCGGTGACGGCGTCGGCCATCTGCTCTCACCGTCGAAGGCCGCGCAGGATGTCCCCGAGCTGCGTACGGACAACCTCAAGGCCGTGGCCGTGTACGGCGACGACCAGATGAACGACTCCCGGATGGCGCTGATGACGGTCCGTGCGGCCGCCGAGTCGGGTGCCACCGTGCTCAACCACGCCGCGGTCACCGGTCTGCGCTTCACCCGGGGCCGGGTGACCGGCGCGGAGCTGAAGGACACGCTCTCCGGTGACGAGTTCGGTGTGTCGGCGCGCCTGGTGCTGAACGCGACCGGCCCGTGGGTCGACCACCTGCGGAAGATGGAGGACGAGAACGCGGCGCCGTCCATCCGGCTGTCGAAGGGCGCGCACCTGGTCCTCAAGCGCACCTCTCCGTGGAAGGCCGCGCTGGCCACGCCGATCGACAAGTACCGCATCACCTTCGCCCTCCCCTGGGAGGACATGCTGCTGCTCGGCACGACCGACGAGGAGTACGAGGGCGACCCGGCGGACGTCTCGGTCACCGAGAAGGACACCGCCCAGATACTGGACGAGGCCGCGTTCTCCATCCGGGACAAGCAGCTGACCCGTGATCTGATCACGTACTCCTTCGCCGGACTGCGCGTGCTGCCGGGCGGCCCCGGCGCCACGTCGAAGGCCAAGCGGGAGACGGTCGTCACCGAGGGCCGTGGCGGCATGCTGTCCGTCGCGGGCGGCAAGTGGACGACCTTCCGCCACATCGGCCGGACCGTCATGAAGCAGCTGGAGTCGCTGCCGGGCCGTCCGCTCGGCGAGGACTTCGAGCCGGTCTCCGCGCTGCCGAAGAAGCTGCCGCTGCCGGGTGTCGCCAACCCGCGCGCGGTCGCGCACCGGCTTCTGGTCGACTCTCCGGCGCAGGGTCCGCGGATGGCCGCCGACACCGCCAGGCACCTGGCGACGCACTACGGTTCGCTGGCCTTCGACATCGCCCGGCTCGCGAACGACAACCCGGAGCTGGCCGGGCGTGTGCACGAGGACGCTCCCGAGATCTGGGCGCAGGTCGTGTACGCCCGTGACAACGAATGGGCCGAGACGGCGGACGACGTGCTGCGCCGCCGGACGACCCTGACGATCCGCGGGCTCGCGGACGACGAGGTGCGGGGCAAGGTGCAGGACCTGCTCGACAAGAAGTGACGAGCGGCGGGGACACGGCGTAGGGCGAAGGGCGGCTGCCACGGGGGCAGCCGCCCTTCGGCCTATGCCTATGCCCCTCGCCCAGCAGCCTTCGGCACAGCTTCTCAATGGTTGAGCACGAGGGCGTCTACCTGGCGGGCGCCGAGGCCGGACTGCTCAGCGAGAGCGGCAGGGTCGGCGCGGTCGACATGCTCCTGCCGCTCGGTGTGCTGCTCGCCGCGCTACTCTTCGGCCTTGCCGAGGCCGCGGGCTTCCGGCTGCAGGGCCTCGGTATGCCGCAGCAGGCGACCGACGCCGCGCCGTACGTCGTCACGCTCGTCGCCCTCTTCCTCAGCACGGCCCAGCGCCGCCGCCGCAATGCCCGTACGACTGGAGTCGCCTCATGACACAGGACCAGGACCTGGCCCCCATCACGCGTATACCCCGCACCGGGTTGCCTCCGCGCGCCGTCGTCGTCGGGGATCCCGCGCGCGCCGCGGTCGTCGCCGCGCTGCTCGACGGCGCCGAGGAGGTGTCGTACCACCGTGAGTACCGTGCGTTCACCGGGACGTGGAAGGGTCTGCCGGTGGTCGTCGCCTCCCACGGGGTCGGCGCGCCGGGTGCGATCCTGCTCTTCCAGGAACTGGCGGACGCGGGCGTGAGCACCTTCCTGCGGTTCGGTACGGCGGGTGCGATGCGGCCCGGGATCCAGGACGGCGACCTCGTCATCGCGGAGGCGGCGGTACGCGACGACGGTGTGACCCAGCAGCTGTTGCCGCCCGAGTATCCGGCGGTGGCCACGCCCGAGGTGGTGCTCGCGCTCCAGCTGGCGGCGCGTGAGCAGGGCGCACCGCACCACCGGGGTCTCGTGTGGACGCGGGCCGCGTTCCAGCCGGGGCTGATACCGCTGTTCTCGTACGACGGGGCGGGGCTCGCGGCCATCGAGATGGAGTTGTCCGCGCTGTATGTGACGGCCTCGCTGCGTGGGCTGACCGCGGGCGGTGTGCTCGTGATCGACGGCGCGAACGCGGACGAGCTGGTCGACGAGGCCGGCACCGGCGGCTACAACCCGCACCGTGAGATCGTCGCGGCCGGCGTGGAGCGCGGCGCGGTGGTCACGCTGGAGTCCCTGCGCCTGCTGGCCGAGGCCGAGGAGCGCGCGCTGTGACCGTCCCCTCCCCACGCCCCGCCACCATCGGCGCCGACGCCGACGCCGGCGCCGACCTGTTGATCCACGGCGGTGACGTCCTCACCGTCGACGAGGCCGGCACGGTCGTGCACGACGGAGCCGTGGCCGTCCGCGACGGCGAGATCGTCGAGGTCGGGCCGGCCGGGGAACTGCGCGCGCGGTACGCGGCGGCCGACACCCTCGACGCGACCGGCTGCCTGGTGCTCCCCGGCCTGGTCAACGCGCACACCCATCTGGCGATGACGCTGCTGCGCGGTCGCGCCGACGACGTGACGCTGCAGGGCTTCCTGGAGCGCGTACTGCGCTGGGAGAGCGAGCTGTTGTCCGCGGACAACGTCGCCACGGCGATCCGGGTCGCGATCGCGGAGAGCGTACGGGCCGGGGTGACCTCGGCGCTCGACATGTACTGGTTCCACGAGGCGGCCGAGCGGGTCGCGCGGGAGGCGGGCTGGCGGTTGCACACGGGGCCGACCTTCATGGACGTACCGGGCCCGCCCGACGGCATGGCGTACGAGGACCGAATGGAGTGGGCCCGCCGCGATCTGGCCGGCCGTGCGCGGCGGCCCGGCATGCGCCCCGTGCTGTTCGCGCACTCCGCGTACACCCTCTCCCCCGAACAGCTGACCGAGATCGCGGACCTGGCAAGGGAGTTCGACGCGCTGCTGCACATCCACGCGGCGGAGAACGCCACCGAGGTCGCCACCGTCGAGGTGCTCTACGGCAAGCGGCCGGTCGAACTGCTCGACTCGCTCGGGCTGCTCGGCCCCGATCTGCTGCTGGCCCACGCCGTGGACCTGACGGGCTCCGAGATCGCGGCACTGGCCCGTACCGGCACCTCGGTCGCCCACTGTCCGGTGTCGAACCTCAAGCTGGGCTGCGGCATCGCCCCCGTGCCGCGGATGCTGAGCGCGGGCGTGACGGTCGGCCTCGGCACGGACGGCGCGGTCAGCTCCAACACGCTGGACGTACTGCGCTCGCTGGGTCTCGCGGCCCTGGTGCACAAGGCCGGCGGGGACCCCACCGCGGTCGGCGCCGAGCAGGCGGTACGCATGGCGACGATCGAGGGCGCCCGGGCACTGGGCCTCGACGCCCAACTGGGTTCGCTGGAGGCGGGCAAGCGGGCCGACCTGATCGTCCTGGACCTGAGCGGTGCCCATCTGGCGCCCCGCCACGACCTCTGGTCGACGCTCGCGTACGCCGCCCGGGCCGAGGACGTACGGGACACGCTCGTCGACGGCCGCCTCCTGATGCGCGACCGTACGCTCACCACGCTCGACGAGGGCGCCGCGCTTGCGGAGCTGGCCGCTCTCGTGTCACGGTCCGATCTCGTGTGATCGCCGCGGGACGGGGCCCTCGTCGGGTGAGGCCCCTCATCGGCGGCCGAGGCCGCATAATCAGACATCGGATGTAAGACAGGTGCAAGACATCGGGTGTCTGAGCGACAGCCTGAGTGACAGGGAGGCCCGCCATGGCAGTCACCGATGAGGCGATCGAGAAGATCAAGGGAATGATCGTCTCCGGCGCGCTGCGCCCCGGCGACCGGCTTCCGAAGGAGAGCGAGCTCGCCGCCGACCTGGGCCTGTCCCGCAACTCCCTGCGCGAGGCGGTACGCGCGCTGTCCCTGATCCGCATCCTGGACGTGCGGCAGGGCGACGGCACGTACGTCACGAGTCTGGACCCGCAGCTCCTGCTGGAGGCGCTGAGCTTCGTCGTCGACTTCCACCGCGACGACACGGTCCTGGAGTTCCTCGCGGTACGCCGCATCCTGGAACCGGCCGCGACGGCGATGGCGGCGCTGCGGATCAGCGAACAGCAACTGGACGCGCTGGCAGCCCAGTTGGACGTTCTGGGCGACGGGCCCTCGGTGGAGGAACTCGTCGCCTGCGACCTGGAGTTCCACCGGGGCATCGTGCAGAGCTCCGGGAACTCGGTGCTCTGCTCCCTCCTCGACGGCCTCTCCGGACCCACGACCCGCGCCCGTATCTGGCGGGGCCTGACCCAGGAGGACGCGGTCAGCCGCACACTGCACGAGCACCGCGCGATCCTCGGCGCCCTGCGCGACCGGGACGCGGAGGCGGCCCGCTCCTGGGCGACCGTGCACATCGCGAGCGTGGAGCAGTGGCTGCGCTCGACGCTGTGAGGGTGTTCGGAGGCGGGGAACGGGGCAGTGATCCGGTCACTCCCCCACACAAGGGGGCGGCAGATGCCCTGCGCGCAAGCCGTAAGGTTGGGGCGTACGCGAGGGGCACATCGGAAGGAGGCGCCGGGTGATCGAGCTCGAGGGGGTTCCCGAGCTGGTCGACCCCGTCATGGTGGCCGCGTTCGAGGGCTGGAACGACGCCGGCGACGCCGCCTCCACCGCGGTCGCGCATCTGGACAGTGAATGGAAGGGCGAGGTGTTCGCGGCGCTGGACGCCGAGGACTACTACGACTTCCAGGTGAACCGCCCCACCGTGTGGCTGGACGGCGGTGTACGCAAGATCACCTGGCCGACGACAAGGTTGTCGGTGGTCCGGGTCGGCGGCGAGAAGCCGCGTGACCTGGTGCTGGTGCGGGGCATCGAACCGTCGATGCGCTGGCGCTCCTTCTGCAACGAACTGCTCGGCTTCGCCCATGAGCTGGGCGTGGAGCTGGTGGTGATCCTCGGCGCGCTGCTCGGCGACACCCCGCACACCCGTCCGGTGCCGGTCAGCGGAGTCACCTCCGACCCGGACCTGGCACGCACGATGGATCTGGAGGAGACCAAGTACGAGGGCCCCACGGGCATCGTCGGCATCCTCCAGGAGGCGTGCACGCACGCGGGCGTACCCGCGGTGTCGCTGTGGGCGGCCGTGCCGCACTATGTCTCGCAGCCGCCGAACCCGAAGGCGACGCTGGCTCTCCTGAACCGCCTGGAGGACCTCATCGACCTGCGGATCCCGCTGGGCGAGCTTCCCGAGGACGCCCGGGCCTGGCAGGTGGGCGTGGACCAGCTGGCCGCGGAGGACAGCGAGGTCGCCGAGTACGTGCAGTCGCTGGAGGAGGCCCGGGACACCGCCGAGCTGCCGGAGGCGTCGGGCGAGGCGATCGCCCGCGAGTTCGAGCGCTATCTGCGCAGACGGGACGGGGGCGGTCCGGCGGCACCGCCCGGCAGCCACGCCACGGAGAGCGGAGACCCCGCCACGTACCTCCGTGACACCCCGGGCGGCGGCCGTGCCAGGCCGCCGAAGCCGCAGCGGCCGGAGGCCCCGGAACCCGCGGAGAGCACGGACGGTGTCGGCGGCGAGGCCGGGGACACCGGCGGCACCGCTGGCACCGCTGGTACCGCTGGTACCGACGAGGACACCACCACCGCCGCCGGGGGAACCTCCGGCTCTCCCGAGGACTCGTCGGGCTCGTCGGGGCCTTCGCGGCCCCGGGGCTCCGCCGACCCTTCGGACCTCCCTGATTCCTCGGAGGACTGACCGGGCGGAGGGACTGACCGGGCGGAGGGGCGGTGCGCTGCGAGCGCACCGCCCCTCGCACGTCAGGCCTCCCGTCACACCCCACGTCACACCTCACGTCACACCTGGGGTACCGCCACAGCGTCGTAGTCCGTGTCGGGCGCCGGCTGCTCGACGTCGAAGCGCGCGTTCGGCAGGTACAGGCGGTCGCCCCACGCGGCGGCCGTCGTCGGGATACGGAAGCGTGGGTCGGTGATCCGGGCGATCGCCCTGCCCCGGGTACCGGCCGCGTTCAGCCGGAACACGTCGATGGCGTTCTGCTGCTGCTGGACGACGTAGAGGACCCTGCCGACAAGCAACAGACCGTCCCCGTTGGGCAGTGCGGCTCCGCCGAGCTCCACGGCGGTCGCGGCTCCGGTGCGCGGGTCCACCCGCATCAGTGTGCCGCCGTCGGCGAAGCAGTTCACCACCAGGAGCGCGCTGCCGTCCGGGGTGCGCTCGATGCCGTTGGCGGTGAAGTCCGTGCCCTGCTGCCAGTCGCCGCTCAGCGGTACGGTCGTGACGGCTCCGGGCCGCCCGTGCCGGTCCAGCGCGAGCCGGTAGAGCCGGGGCAGGAACGAGTCGGTGAACCAGGCCGCGCCCGGAGTGAGGATCACGTCGTTCACGAACGTCCCGCCGACGGCGTACGTCTTCTCGATCCTCCCCGAGCGGACGTCGACGGTACGCAGATCACCGCCGGCCCCGCCGCTGACGAACAGCCGGCCGTGGCGGTCGAGCTTCAAGCCCACGCTGGGGTGCCCGGGCCCGGGGCCCTCGCTGATGACGGAGCCGCGCCCGGTGGCGAGGCTCGCCCGGTAGATGTCGCCGTTGGCCAGCGATCCGAAGTACGCGAACGGGGTCGAGCCGATGGCTATGCCCTCCGGCTGGAAGCCGTCCGGCAGCGGAAAACGGTCGGGCCAGGCCTTCTTCCGCGTTTCGGCCGCGTGTGCCGTCCCGCCCAGGAGTGCCGTTCCGCCCACGGCGGCGGCCGTGGTGAGGAGTCTTCGACGTGCGAAGGAACGGTCTGCGATTACCACGGTGCGTCCTTCCACAGGGGGCCGACGCGCTGTCGGCCCGACGGTCAACAGACGCTGTCACCCCATCACATGACACCCGTCTCCGCAGTCTTTGGCCGGATTGTGGCGTGACATCGCTTTCAGGACGGAATGCGCACGGTACCCAATTCAACTTATTGTCAAACGCAGTTGGCGAACTCGGGGGTGGACGAGTCGGCCCGGGAGGAGCAGGGTGTGCCCCGGAGGACGCAACCGGACGAAACAGAACCGAAACGGTTCGCCGACGAAAGACAAGCCGAAACGGTCGCCGACGAAAGACAAGTGAACAGCGACACCGACAACCAGCGACACCGACAACTTCAGTACCTGAACGGACCGAAGGGAGCGGCACGCGATGACCGACCAGGTACAACCGGAGCAGGGCCCGGGAGCGTCCGGGCCGGGACCCGACGGAGCGGGATTCAACTACCGGGGGGCCGAGCAGGAGCTGATCGTCGTCGCTCGGCCGGAGGCTCAGCTGCGCGCCGGATCCCAAGGGGTCCGTTCGGCGGCCGGCGCCGACGTGACAGCGCTCACGATGTTCCTCAGCGACGAACAGCTCGCCCTGGAACCGCTGTTCGGCAGCGAGGAGCGGCTGCGGTCGGCGGCGCCGCCTCCGGCCGACGGCGCCGAGACGTTGCCCGACCTCGGCCTGTTCTACCGGGTGCACGGCGGCGAGGAGCGGGCCCAGGAACTGCGGTCGCGGATCGCCGCGCTGCCGGAGATCGCCACCGCGTATGTGAAACCGGCCGCCGTACCGGCCTCCGTGGGATCCGTCGGAGAGAGCACCGACGAGAGCCGGCGGCACAAGGAAGGCGCGCCCGTCACGCCCGACTTCACCAGCCGCCAGGGCTACTTGCGCCCCGCGCCCGAGGGCGTGGACGCGTACTGGGCCTGGCAGCGGCCCGGCGGGTCCGGCCAGGGCGTCACCGTGATCGACGTGGAGGGGGCCTGGCAGCTGGGTCACGAAGACCTGGCCGCGAAGCTCGCGGGGGTTGTCGTCGGCACCCCGATCCAGGATCTGGCCTGGCGCAACCACGGCACCGCCGTGATCGGTGTGATCGGCGGCGACCGCAACGAGTACGGGATCACCGGCATCGTGCCGGACAGCGTGACCGCGGCCGCGTCCTTCCAGGGCATCGGCACGGCGGCCGCGATCCACGCGGCGGCCGAACGGCTCAGCGCCGGCGACATCATCCTGATCGAACTGCACCGCCCGGGGCCGCGGTTCGACTTCCAGCAGCGCGACGACCAGCGCGGCTACATTCCGATCGAGTGGTGGCCCGACGATTTCGCGGCCATCCGGTACGCGACCGCCAGGGGCATCCTCGTGGTGGAGGCCGCGGGCAACGGCGGGGAGTCCCTGGACGACGCGGTCTACGAGCGCCGCCCCGACGAATTCCCCGACTGGTGGCGCAACCCCTTCAATCCGTCCAACCAGTCCTCCGGCGCGATCCTGGTCGGCGCGGGCGCCCCGCCGCCCGGCACCCACGGCCGCGACCACGGCCCGGACCGCTCGCGGCTGGCGTTCTCCAACTACGGGGCGCGGGTGGACGCACAGGGCTGGGGCCGCGAGGTCACCACGACCGGCGGCTTCTGGGACAAGCCAGGCGATCTGCAGGGCGGCGCCGAGGAGATCGCCTGGTTCACGGACACCTTCTCCGGGACCTCTTCCGCCTCCCCGGTGGTGGTCGGCGCCCTGGCCGCGCTGCAGGGCATGCTCAAAGCGGCCGGCCAGGGACCGATGACCCCGGAGAAGGCACGCAACGTGCTGCGGGCCACGGGCTCCCCGCAGCAGGACGCGCCGGGCCGGCCCGCCTCGCAGCGGATCGGCAGCCGGCCGGACATCAAGGCGGCGGTGGCCCATCTGCTGCCGGGGGCGGTCGGTTCGGGCCAGGCCGAACGGTACTGGGACGAACTGGTGCCCTACCCGCGTGAACTCCCGCCCAGGCTCCGGCTCTTCGTGGCCGGTGGCTGGCGGAGCCTGAACAACCCGTCCGCCGAGATCCGCCAGTCGGTGCAGTCCGCCTTCGCGAGCGGGCGCCCCGACGTACGGGTCTGGTTCTCGGACGACGAGATCGTCGGCCTGGTCGTCACCGGCTGACGCGACCGACCATCACTCAACGACCGGAAACCGCCCAACCATCGCCCAACCATTGAGGGAAGGTGGCACCCGCATGAGCACCACCCCGCAGATGAGCCAGCAAGGACAGCAAGGACAGCAGGGCCAGCAGGGGTTCGGCCAGCAGAACCAGCAGCAGGGTCCGAGCACGGCCCCTCCGCAGCAGGGACAGCAGCAGGGCTTCGGGCAGCAGCAGGGGTACGGGCAGCAGCAACAGCCGTTCGGCCAGCAGGGCATGGGCCAGCAGCAGCCCTTCGGCCAGCAGCAACAGCAGCCGTTCGGTCAGCAGGGCATGGGTCAGCAGGGCATGGGCCAGCAGCAGGGGTTCGGCCAGCACCAGGTTCCTCAGCACCTGCAGCAGCAGCTCCAGCAGCTGGGCCAGCAGCAGCCGTTCCAGCACCTGCTCCAGCAACTCGGCGGGCAGCAGCAACAGGGCCAGCAAGGCCAGCCACTGATCATGCGCAGCGCCGTCGAGGCCGTGGCGCTGACGAGCGGCGTCGCCGAGCACTTCTGGGACGTCGTCACCCCGCTGCCGGGCCAGCCGTCGATCCTCTACCTGTACATCAACCAGGGCTGGCGCCCGCTGGTCAACCCGAACCAGGTGACGCACGACGAGGTCCAGGAGGCCTTCGCCTTCGGTCAGCAGGTCATCGGGATCTACGACTCCTCGACCAACACCATCCAGGCCGTGATCGTGAACAAGTAGTGGCGTGACGCACGATCCACCGCGTACGTGACGCACGATCGCGTACGTGACGATCCGACCACACGATCACGCAGAGGGCGCCGGACGGGCAACAACCCGTCCGGCGCCCGGCGTTGTGCGGCGCCCTCAGACACAAGCCCTCAGAGAGCCACGCCCATCAGGGCGTCCACGGCACGCGAGACGACGCCGGGGGCGCCCTCGTCCGTACCGCCGCGCTCCTCCTGGAGCGCCGCCCAGCGGTCGACGGCCGCGAGGGCCGCCGGCGCGTCCAGGTCGTTCGCGAGGGCTTCGCGGATCTCCTCGACGAGTACCTCGGCCGACGGGCCGTCGGGCCGCGACACGGCGGCCCGCCAGCGGTCGAGGCGCGCGAGCGCGTCCCCGAGCACCTGGTCGGTCCACTCCCAGTCGGCCCGGTAGTGGTGCGAGAGCAGGGCGAGCCGGATGGCCGCCGGGTCGACGCCGTCACGGCGGAGCGTCGACACGAAGACCAGGTTGCCCTTGGACTTGGACATCTTCTGGCCGTCGAGCGCGACCATGCCCGCGTGCACGTACGCCTTGGCCATGGGGAACTCGCCGGTCAGCGCCTGCGCGTGGGAGGCACCCATCTCGTGGTGCGGGAAGGCGAGGTCGGAGCCACCGCCCTGTACGTCGAAGCCCATCCCCAGGTGGTCGAGCGCGATCGCGACGCACTCGATGTGCCAGCCGGGCCGGCCCTGACCGAGCGAACCGCCGTCCCAACTCGGCTCGCCCTCCCGGGCGGCCATCCACAGCATGGGGTCGAGCGGGTTCTTCTTGCCCGGCCGGTCCGGATCGCCGCCGCGCTCGGCGGACAGCAGCCGCATCGCCGCCACGTCCAGGTTGGCCACCGCGCCGAAGTGCGGGTCCGCCTCGACGGAGAAGTAGACGTCGCCCTCGAGTTCGTACGCGGCTCCGGAGTCCCGCAGCCGCTCGACCAGCGGGACGATCCCGGGTATGGCCTCGACGGCGCCGATGTAGTGCTGCGGGGGCAGCATCCGCAGGGCGGTCATGTCCTCGCGGAAGAGGGTGGTCTCCTGTTCGGCGAGGGAGGCCCAGTCGACGTTGTCCCGCGTGGCGCGCTCCAGCAGCGGGTCGTCGACGTCCGTCACGTTCTGGACGTAGTGAACCTGCCGCTTGTTGTCGAGCCACACGCGCTGTACGAGGTCGAACGCGTTGTAGGTCGCCGCGTGACCGATGTGGGTCGCGTCGTACGGGGTGATGCCGCAGACATAGATACGGGCGACGGGACCGGGGTCGAGGGTCACGGGACCACCGGTCGCTGTGTCGTGGATCCTGAGGTCGCGGCCCTTGCCGGGCAGGGCGGGGACCTCGGAAGCGGGCCAGGCATGCATACCTTGAGCCTAACCGGACGGATGTTCCGTATACGAACCGGACCAGGCCGGATGGCCTGACAGGCCCTCTTGCCCATCGTCGCGAAGTGTGCCGCACGGCTACACGGGCGGCCACGGGATCGCGGGCCACTCCCCCGACGGCTCAGGATGCCGTCCGGACGCGAGCAGACCGGCCACACGCGCGCGTGTGGCGTCCAGCTCCGCCTCGGTGATCAGTTCCCCCAGCCGCACGCCCAGCGCCCCTCCCAGGGCGTCCCTGAGCCGCTCCAGGGTCTCGACCGCCTCGGGGGTGAGCTTCTCCCCCGCCCACCCCCACAGCAGCGTGCGCAACTTGTTCTCGGCGTTGAAGGTGACCCCGTGGTCGATCCCGTACAGCCGTCCCCCGGGTGCGGGCAGCAGATGCCCGCCCTTGCGGTCCGCGTTGTTGATCACCGCGTCGAGGACGGCGAGTCTGCGCAGCCGTTCGTCGTCGGCGTGCACGAGCAGGGCCGTGCGCCCCTCGCCGACCTCGGCCAGGCCGACGGCCTTCCAGCCCTCGCCCGGCTCCTGCGCGTCGACGAGCGCGAGCAGCCCGGCGCCGCCGCCGACACCTTCGTCACCAGCACCTTCGTCGCCGGCACCAGCGCCTTCACCGCCGTCCGGTGACTCGATCCACAGCTGGCACATGCCCTCGCCGTACGGTCCGTCGCGCAGCACGGTGGCCGGGACGAGTCCCCAGCCGGTCGCCTCGGACACCTCGTACGCCGCGACCTCCCGCTGGGCGAGGGTCCCGTCGGGGAAGTCCCACAGCGGCCGCTCTCCGGCGACCGGCTTGTACACGCAGGGCGCCTCGCGCCCCTCGTAGGACACGTCGCACAGCAGCACCGCGTTCGAGGCCTCACGGATGCGGCCGCGTACCGTCAGCTCACCCTCGGCGAGCAGCTCGGCCGTGGTCACGCTTCGCGGCGGTATCCGTTCTGGCGCGGACATACGTGTCCTTCCGGGTCGAGCGGGAGACTGCACAGCGGGCAGGGCAGCCGGCCGGCGTTGACGACGTCGAGGGCACGCTTGACGAAGGCGCGGGCCTGTGCGCCGGTGAGGCGGACCCGCAGCATCGGCGGGCCGTTCTCCTCGTCCTGCAGAAGCTCTTCCTCGGCGGCGGCCAGGCCCTCCTCGGAATCGGCGTCCAGCTCCACGAGCGCCTGCGCCTCGACGATCATGCGCTGCTCGTCACCGTCCCAGGCCAGGGCCATGGTGCCGACCCGGAACTCCTCCTCCACGGGCGAGTCGAGCGGGGCGGAGTCGGAGACCTCCGTCGGGGCCATCGCGGGGACGGGGGCACTGCCCCCGGTCCGCCGTACGACCTCGTCGAGAAGCTCGTCCATGCGTTCGGCGAGCGCCGCTACCTGCGTCTTCTCCAGAGCCACGCTGGTCACCCGGGGGCCGGAGGTGGCCTGCAGGAAGAAGGTGCGGCGCCCTGGCAGCCCGACCGTACCGGCTACGAAACGGTCCGGCGGGTCGTAGAGGAACACCTGACGGGACACGTCCTGTCTCCATTGGATTGATCGACTGCTTCTGCCGTCGACTGCGCCGGCTGCTGACAACTGCTGCGCTTCTTCGACCGCTTCACCCTACTGCGACCGACGATCACGGTGCGCCCGCACCACCCCCGACCGCCGCGTCACCGCCGGCCTGCTCCTCCTTCGGCGCGAGAGAGGCGAAATCACCGGTGTCCCCGAGGCGTACGAGAAATGGCCGCAGTCGTGTGTAACGGATCGCGGTGATGGAACACGGATCTACGGAGATCCGCTGGAAGAGGTCCAGATGAAGACCGAGTGCGTCCGCGACAAGAGACTTGATGATGTCGCCGTGCGAGCACATGAGGTAGACGGCGTCACTGCCGTGATCGCGCTCCACGCGCGCGTTCCACTCCCGTACCGCTTCGGCGGCCCGGGTCTGCATGGCGCGCATCGACTCGCCGCCCGGGAAGGCGGCGGCGGAGGGGTGCGCCTGGACGACCTCCATCAGCGGCTCGCCCGCCAGCTCGGCGAGCTTGCGCCCGGACCAGTCTCCGTAGTGGCACTCCCCGATACGTTCGTCGGAGTGGGCCGACAGTCCGGGACGGGCGTCGAGAAGCGGCTGAATCGTTTCCTGGCAGCGCTGGAGGGGGCTGCTGACGACTTCGGAGAGAGGCAGTTCCGCGAGGCGCCCGGGCAGCGCCGCGGCTTGCGCGCCGCCGCGCTCGTCGAGGGCCACGCCGGGGGTCCACCCGGCGAGCAGCCCCTCGGTGTTGGCGGTGGAGCGTCCGTGCCGGACGAGGATCAAGGTGGGCATGCGGCCCAGCGTAGGCGTCCGGCCGGGTGCGCCGGAGAACGAGTGACAGGAGAATACGCTCTGTGATCGTGGACTGTGCCATCTACCGGGACGGGCACCGGACGGAGGGGCCGGACGACCTTTCCGACGCGCTGGACGCGGCACGTGCCTCCGGGGACGCGTTCGTGTGGATCGGGCTGCACGAGCCGACGGAGCGGGAGTTCGATCTCGTCACGGAGGAGTTCGGGCTGCACGAGCTGGCCGTCGAGGACGCCCTCAAGGCGCATCAGCGCCCCAAGCTGGAGGTGTACGACGACTCGCTGTTCGCGGTACTCAAGCCGGTGACGTACGACCCGGACAGCGACACCGTGTCGTCCGGGGAACTCATGATCTTCCTGGGCGACTCCTTCGTGGTGACCGTGCGCCACGGCGAGGGTTCGCCTCTCAAGTCCGTGCGCGGCCGGCTGGAGAAGGACCCGGAGATGACGCGCCTAGGTCCGACGGCGGTGCTCTACGCGATCGCCGACGCCACCGTCGACCACTACCTGGAGGTGGCGACCGAGCTGCAGACCGACCTGGAGGAGCTGGAGGCGGAGGTGTTCTCGCCGGACGACGGCGGATCCCGGAACACCGCGTCCCGGATCTACACCTTCAAGCGGCAGATCCAGGAGTTCCGCAGGGCCACCGGACCGCTGTCCGTGCCGCTGAACCGCCTCGCGGGCGCGGGTGTCGTGGGCCCCGCGGTGCCGTTCGTCGACGACAAGGCGCATCCGTTCTTCCGGGACGTCAACGACCACCTGACCCGCGTCAACGAGTCCGTGGACGCCCTGGACCGGCTGGTCTCGGACGTCCTGTCGGCGCACCTGGCGCAGATGAGCGTGCGGCAGAACGACGACATGCGGAAGATCTCCTCGTGGGCGGCAATGGCGGCGGTCCCCACGATGATCGCGGGGATCTACGGCATGAACTTCGACCACATGCCGGAACTGCACTGGGTCTGGGCCTATCCGGCGGTCGTCCTGGTCATGGCGGTCCTGGAGGTGCTGCTGTTCCGGCTCTTCAAGCGGCGGGGCTGGCTGTAGCCGGTCCTCGGAGCCGGTGTCCGTGCGCCACGCGCGCGGCGCGCTTCGCAGGCGCCGCGCGCGTGGCGCACGGTCAGGCGAACCCGGGCGCCGCTGTCGCGGGGCCGCCCAGGGCGTCGCGCCGCTCCGGCATCTTCAGCACGACCATCCGCCGCCAGCCGGCCACCCGCTCGTACGCGTACATGGCGCGGATGCCCGCGGCGAGCAGCGCCGCCTTGGGCCTGGGCCAGCCGAGGATGCGCCCCATGTGGTCCATCACGGCGAGGCTGACGTCCCGGTAGATGCCGCTCTCGGCGATCGCGCAGTCGCGCAGGGTCTGCTGGATGACCCGCCCGTGGCCCGCCCGGGCGTAGCGCAGCAGTTCCTCGTGGCAGTACGCGAGGTGGTTGTCCTCGTCGTCGGAGATCATCCGCACGGCCTTGCCGATCTCCGGGTGGTCCCCGAAGTACTTGCGGAGCATCACCATCTGGTCCGCGGCACGCTGCTCCGTGACCCTGCTGTGGGACAGGTAGGTGACGATGTCCTGGACGGTGAGCGGCTCGTCGCGTTTGAGCTTGTCGTGCGCGAGGCCGATGCCGCTCTTCTCAAGAAGCAGTGTGTAGTCGGCCCCGGGCGGGATCTCGACGGGCGTGAGGCCCCGCTTCCTCATGAGGGCGATGAAGATCCGCCCGTGTTTGTCCTCGTCCGCGCCGTGCCGGGTGATCTTGGGTGCGAGCGCGCGCTCGGTCTCCGGGACGAGTGCCGCGATCCGCCCGTTCTCCCAGCCTCCCTGTGTCTCCCCGCTGGCGGCGATGGAGCAGAAGAGCCGGAACGACTCGTCGTTGTCGATGATCTCCTGGAAAAGACTCCTGGCCGAAAGCATGTCTGCCACCTCCACGCAGGATTCCCACCTCCATGCGGGATCCCGCAAAGAACGAGTCAAATGGGCAGCCCGTGGTGCGGCAACATCTGTGTCGGACAAATCCGCCGAACGGTGGATGTCATGGGAATGAGAGGCGCGTAACCGAGCGGGCCGTGGCGCGTTGTGCTCCGTGACGGCCGTGGCGGGGAAGACCCCCCGAGCCCCCACCACGGCCGTAGAACTTTCGCAGAGCCCTTCCGTCCCGGACTACGCCAGTCCGGCCCGCTCCAGGGCTTCGAAGCCGGCCCGCAGCGAGGCGAGGCGGTCGTCCAGGGTGAAGCCCGCCGGGGCCAGTGTGAGCGTGGTCACACCGACGGCCGCGTAGGCCTTCATCCGGTCCGCGATGCGGTCCACGGAACCGAGCAGCGTGGTCTGGTCGATGAGCTGGTGCGGAATGGCGGCCGCCGCACCCTCCTTGTCGCCGGCCAGGTACTTGTCCTGGATCTCGGCGGCCTCCTTCTCGTAGCCCATGCGCCCGGCGAGCTGGTTGTAGAAGTTCTGCTTGCGGCTGCCCATGCCGCCCACGTAGAGAGCGGTGTACGGGCGGAACATGTCGGCCAGCGCCGGTACGTCCTTGTCCTCGCCGAGCGCCAGGGGCACCGTCGGGCAGACGTCGAAGCCGTCCATGGTCAGGCCGGCCTTCTCGCGGCCCGCGCGCAGATACCTGAGCGCGGTGTCCTCGATGTGGTCCGCGGACGGGAAGATCAGCAGGGCGCCGTCGGCGATCTCGCCGGTCTGCTCCAGGTTCTTCGGGCCGATCGCGGCGATGTACAGCGGAATGTGCTCGCGCTCCGGGTGCACGGTCAGTTTGAGCGGCTTGCCGGGACCGCCGGGCAGCGGGAGGGTCCAGTGCGTGCCCTCGTACGACAGGCGCTCGCGGGTCATCGCCTTGCGCACGATCTCGACGTACTCGCGGGTGCGGGCCAGCGGCTTGTCGAACTTGACGCCGTACCAGCCCTCGGAGACCTGCGGTCCGGAGACCCCGAGGCCGAGTCGGAAGCGGCCGCCGGAGAGCGAGTCCAGGGTGGCGGCGGTCATCGCGGTCATCGCGGGCTGGCGGGCCGGGATCTGGAAGATGGCCGAACCGACGTCGATGCGCTCGGTCTTCGCGGCGACCCAGCTCAGCACGGTGGCCGCGTCCGAGCCGTACGCCTCGGCGGCCCAGCAGACCGCGTACCCGAGACGGTCGGCCTCCTTGGCCACGGCGAGGTTGTCCGCGTCCATTCCGGCACCCCAGTAGCCGAGGTTGATCCCGAGCTGCATGGCCGATTCCCCTTACTGATCAGTAACGTCCTTGTCCGGCACCCTAGCGCGCCGCTGGGCCGAGCGGCAGGGACAGCGTTGCGGATCACGTGATCCAGTGTTGTCCACAGGACCCCACGCACCGACTTCCGGCCAGTAATCTCAGCCCCCATGGAGCAGAGGCATCTAGGCCGTACCGGCCTGCGCGTTTCCCGTATCGGACTCGGCACCCTCACCTGGGGCAGAGACACCGACGAGCACGACGCCGCGGACTTGTTGAAGGCGTTCTGGGAGGCGGGCGGGACCCTCGTCGACACGGCCGACGTGTACGGGGACGGGGAGGCCGAGTATCTGCTCGGACAGCTGATGGAGGGTCTGGTCCCGCGCCGGGATCTCGTGATAGCCACGAAGGCGGGCAGCGTGCCCGACCCGGACCGGCGCTTCGACGGCTCGCGGGGACATCTGCTGTCCGCCCTCGACGCCTCGCTGGCGCGGCTCGGCACGGACCATGTGGACCTGTGGCAGATCCATGCCTTCGACCCCGAGGCACCGCTGGAGGAGACGCTCCAGGCCCTCGACATCGCCGTCAGCAGCGGCCGGGCACGGTATGCCGGGGTGTCCAACTTCTGCGGCTGGCAGCTCGCGAAGGCGGCGACCTGGCAGCTCGCCGCCCCAGGGATACGCACCCGGCTGGCGAGCACGCAGATGGAGTACTCCCTGCTGCAGCGCGGCGTCGAGCGCGAGGTGCTGCCCGCCGCGCTGGATCTGGGCATCGGCCTGCTGCCGTCCTCCCCGCTGGGCCGGGGCGTCCTGACGGGCAAGTACCGGCATGCGACACCCGCGGACTCACGGGGTGCCTCGGAACAGCTGGCGCCGTTCGTCGCGCCGTATCTGGACGACGCGGCGAGCCGCGTCGTGGAGGCGGTGGCGACGGCGGCGGACGGCCTCGCGGTGACTCCGCTCCAGGTGGCCCTGGCCTGGGTCCGCGACCGGCCCGGGGTGGCCGCCCCCATCATCGGCGCGCGCAACGCGCTGCAGCTCACGGCCGCGTTGTCAGTGGAGACCCTTAGTCTTCCTGACGAGATCTGCCGAGCGCTCGACGACGTGTCGGCGCCCGTGCACCACTACCCCGATCACGACTGGAGCACGCTGTGACCACGGAGCCGTCCGCCGCCGCGGAGGAAGCCGAGCCGGGGACGCCGAGCGCGGGTCCCGAGTCCGAAGGGCCCGGCGCGTCCGAAGGGCCCGACACCGACGCGGGGGCTCAGCCGGGCACCCAGCCGGACACCGAGGCCCGCGAGGCCGCCTCGCCGGCCGCGGGCGAGGGCGTCGCCGAGGTTACGGTCCAGTTGTCCGAGGCCGAAGCCGAGTTGGCCGCACAGCGGGAGCTGCGGGAGCGGATCGAGCGTCGGAAGGCGGAGAAGGAAGGACCGGTCCTGGCCGGGACGGGGCTGAGCGGGAAGGCCGCCGATCTGCTCGCGGCGGTCCGGGCGGTGGAGAGCGGGGAGAAGCCTCCGGCGAGCGTCTTCAGCGACCCGGAGCCCGCGCCGCGCAGGGTCGCGCCGGAGCCGGTGCGGCGCCCGCAGCCCGTGCCCACCGGCGCCCCGGCGTCGATGGCCGCCGAGTCCGTCGACGCGGTACGCGCCGTGCTCGTCCAGGGCGGCGCCCCGGACACCTTGGCGCCGCAGGCCGCCGCCACCCTCGGCGAGGGAGCGGACGGACAACTGCGCGAGGACCCCTGGCAGTTGCTTCGCGTGGCGGGGGTGCGGCCCGAGCAGGCCGACGGGTTCGCCCGGGCCCTGCTGGGCGCGGAGTGCGGTCCGGACGACGAGCGGCGGGGCCGCGCGATCACGGTGTGGCTCCTCGAACAGGCCGCAGTGGCGGGACACACCGCCCTGGAGGCCCCGGCCCTCCTCGCCGCGCTCGCCCAGCGCTCGGTCCCCGACCCCGATGCCGCCGTACAGAGCGCCCTGGCCGAGGGCGACGCCCTGGTCTTCCAGGACGCGCTGGACGAGCCCGGCGAACCGCCGGCGCCCCGGCGGTCCGAGGAGGAGAACGAAGGGCATGAAGGGGACGAAGGGGACGAAGGCGTGGAGGGTGCCGAGGACGCGGAGGTGCGTCCGGTGCGCGTCCTCATCGGCCTGGAGCGGTACGCGCTCGCCGAGGAGAGCCTCGCCGACGGGCTGGCCCGGGTGGTCAACTCCCTGCCCAGGGAAGACGGTGCGGCCACGGCCTGGGAACCGGCTGCGACGGGCTCGGCCGCCGAGCTGATCCGGGCGGTCGCGGGACACGGCCTCGTCCTGCACACCGGCGGCGAGGCGTCCCGCGCGGAGTCCGCCTCCCTGGTGGCGGCCGCCCGGTCCCTCGGTCTGCGGGTGTGCGCCGCCGCCCACCATCCGGACGGCCGCCGCCGCTTCGCCGGGCTGCTCGGCACCGCGCAGGAGACGCGGGACCCGGTCGTCACCGTCGCCGGCCTGCTCTCCGGCGAGGAAGGCCCGGGGCGGGATGCGGACGGCATGTTCCGGACCGACCTCCTGGTCGTGCTCGACGCTCCGCAGCTCGACGTCGAAAGCGCGGCGATGCTCGCCGAGTCGATGCCCGACGGCGCCCGGCTCGTTCTGAGCGGAGACCCCGGTGTGCTGTGGTCGGCCGGACCCGGGCGGGTCTTCGCGGATCTGCTCACCGCGCGGGTGTGCCCGCAGATCGCCTCACGGACCCCGGGTCCCGGCCCCGTCGGCGAACTGGTCTCGGGCATCGGCATCGGTGAGCTGAACCAGGTGGAGGCCCCCGGCAAGGAAGTGGTGATCATCCCGGTGCGTGACGCCGGAGAGGCGGTCCACCGCACCGTGCAGCTGGTCGCCGACTCGGTACCGCGCGCGATCGGCATCCCGGCCGAGCAGACCCAGGTGATCACTCCGGGCCACGGCGGCGCGGCGGGCACCCGGGTCCTCAACGCCGCGCTGAAGGAGCGGCTCAACCCGGGCCCCGGCCGCTTCGGCGGCTTCGACCCGGGCGACCGGATCGCGTACACCTCGACGCCGGGCCGTTCCGTCCCGGGCCAGGTGGTGAAGGCCGACGCCGCGGGGCTGCACCTGGAGTGCGCGGGCGTGCCCGTCGTCGTGCCGAAGGAGCGGGTGGAGCAGACCGTGCGGCACGGTTGGGCGCTCACCGCCCACCAGGCCGTCGGAGTCCGTTGGCCCGCCGTGGTCGTGGTGCTGCCGGGCGACGCCGCGCAGGTGCTCTCCCGGCCCTGGGTCTACACCGCCTTCGGCCGCGCCGACCAGCATCTCTCCGTGGTCCACGGCGTCGAGCAGCTGCTGCCTCGCGCAGTGGCGGAGGTCGCCGCCAAACCCCGTACGACCAGGCTGCCGACCCTGCTCACGGCCCAGGTACCGGCGTCGGTCTGAGGACCGTGCCGGCGCCGGGCCCGGGCCCTGTTCCGGCGGGGCCCACCGCCGGCGCCCCGAACGCAGCGGTGGCGGCCACCGGGCCCATCAGCCCGGCGACCGCCACCGTGAGAGTGAGCGGACCGTCAGCGGTCCGCGTCCTGTGCTTTGAGGTCCTCGTCCTCGTCGAGCCCGCCCACGAGTTCCGGCTCGACGGCGTCCTCGATCTCGTCATCGATGTCGTCCTCGGCATCGTCGTCGAAGACGGCGCTGACGTCGAAGCGGCACACCACCTGATGGGTGTCGGCCTGGTCGAACGGGGCCTCCAGCCACTCCCCCGGCTCGGCGGGTTCGTCCGAGGCCGTCACCCACAGCGTCGAGTCGCCCTCCTCCAGGCCGAACTCCTTGTGCCGGGAAGCGATCTCGTCGGCCTCGAACTCACCGAAGAGCACACCCAGCGCACCGTGCACCGTCCCGGAAGCGGCGTCGAAGCCCGCCGTCACGGCCCCGGACTCCTCGACGGCCTCGACCCGCTGGGCCTGCGCCAGCAGCCGCTGCGGCTCCACCACCGAGTAGTCCCGGCGGATCAGCACGCTCAGCGCGTTGGGCTCCTCAGGACCGGTGTACGGCGGCAGGGCGTCGTCCGAGCCGGGGATCTCGAAGGGAGTGACCTCGTCGTAGCGGTCGTAGAGGAGCTCGTCGTACTCCTCGGCGGCCGCCGCCAGCTCGTTGAACGCCTCGTAGACGGCCGGGTCGTCCTCACCCGACCGGCGCTCTACCGCCGCCAGGTGACGGTCGAGCGCGGTCTTGACCGCCTCGGCGGCGGCGCGTACCTCGGCAGCGGTGGGCTGCGCAGCATCAGACATAGTGCAGACGCTATCCGTACACGGCCTCCGCACGCACAATAGATGCGATGCCGGAATACGAATTTGTCAACGTGTATGTGCCGCGCGGGGTGTCCCGGAAGGAAGCGACACGCCTGCTGACGGACCATGCGGAGTACGGACACTGGGAGTTGGACCGCCTCAGCCTGCACTCGGACGGCAGCCGCAAGGTGCGGCTGCGCCGACGGATCATCCGACAGGTGCGCGCCACGTGGTGAAGCGGGACGGCTGAAACGGACGGCTGAAACGGAGGGGGCCCCGCGGCTGCGGGGCCCCCTCCGTTCGATCTGCCCGGGGCCTGCCTCAGACGGAGGCACGCGCCTTGCGGTAGAGCACGGCGCCCGCCAGCAGCGCGCCCGCGCCCACCGGCAGCACGAGACCGAGCGGCACACCGCTGCCGGTCTGCGCGAGGTGCGCGGAGCCGTCGGCCTGGCCGACGGTCTGGGTGCCCGGGCCACTCGCGTTCGAGCCGCCCGTGTTCCCGTTCCCGTTCCCGTTCCCACCGGGCCGGCCCTGGTCGCCCGGCTGTCCGGGCTGTCCGGGCTCACCGGGTTGCCCGGGCTGTCCGGGCTTGCCCGGCCGCTCCGGGTCGCCCGGCTTCCCGGGCTGCCCCGGCTTGCCCGGAGTGTTCGGGCCACCGTCGCCGGGGGGTGTCACCCCGTGTCCGCCGCCGGTGTTCCCACAGGCGTTGCCCGTGGCCGCGTTGCCGATACCGCCGACGGAGATGCTGTTGCCGCAGACATTGACGGGTACGTCCACCGGAATCTGCACATGGTTGCCGGACCCCACGCCGGGCGAGTCATGGGTGTGCCCCCCGGCCTGCGATCCACCGCCCGAGCCGTGGTGCCCCGAGCCGCCGTTCCCGTGGTGGCCGGAGCCGGCACCCTTGCCGCCGCCCTTGTTGGCGCACTTGTTGCCGACCGCCGGGTTGAGCAGCCCGACCACGTTCACCGTGTTGCCGCAGACGTTGACCGGCACGTGCACCGGCGCCTCCACCGAGTTCCCGGAGAGTACGCCCGGGGAGCCCGAAGCGGTGCCGTGCGCCCCCGAGTCGGCGTGTGCGTAGCCGCCGGTGGCCGCGAGGACACCAGTTGCCGCCGCCACCGTCATCAGGCCTTTGCGGGTGACCTGTCGCATAGCTTTTCCCTGCCTCGTAAGCCGTGTCGCTTCAGGAATGCGCACGCGCCGGACGCACGTGCGCGGAATACGAATGTCGGCGGCCCCGGAGCGCATGGCGCGCACTCCGGGGCCGCGGACTCAGACCCTCAGGGCTTCAGACCTTCATGGAATGCAGGCCCTCATGAGGTGAGCACAACGTGTCAGGCGTTGACGCAGGTGTTGCCGAAGGTGGGGTTCAGCAGCCCGATCACGGAGACCGTGTTGCCGCAGACGTTCACCGGCACGTGGACGGGCGCCTGGACGACGTTGCCCGAGAGCACGCCGGGAGAGTGCACAGCAGCACCCTGAGCACCGGCGTCGGCAGCCGCGAGACCCGCACCCGCGAGAACGAGGCCACCCGTGGCAACAGCAGCGGCGACGATCTTCTTAATCATTATTCCTCCTTGTAGGCACATGTGATTCCAGCCGCGGATCACATCAGCAGTAACGAGGAGGGAGTAATAGGGCTACGAGCTTATGAGCGCATTCACTCTTCTCAGTCGACTCCGTACGCGCTGGCGATTATTGGAGTGTCGTTTCAGCGGGTTAATGCAGGACACCTCGCTGTCCGGCCCGCCTCAGGACGCTTCGATGAAGCGGTCGAGCACCCGCACACCGAACTTCAGGGCGTCGACCGGCACCCGCTCGTCGACCCCGTGGAACATCCCGGCGAAGTCCAGCTCCGGCGGCAGCTTCAGCGGGGCGAAACCGAAGCAGCGGATGCCCAGGTCGTCGAAGGACTTGGCGTCGGTGCCGGCGGAGAGCATGTACGGGACGGCCCGGGCGATCGGGTCCTCGGCGATCAGCGCGGTCTGCATGGCGTCCACGAGGGCCCCGTCGAAGGTGGTCTCCAGGGCCTTGTCCGCGTGCACGTCCTCGCGCCGCACGTTCGGGCCGAGGATCCGGTCCAGGTCGGCGAGGAACTCCTCCTCGTACCCCGGCAGGTAGCGGGCGTCGACGTGCGCGGTCGCCTGCCCCGGAATCACGTTCACCTTGTAGCCCGCGCCCAGCTGGGTCGGGTTGGCGGTGTTCTGGAGCGAGGCGCCGATGAGCTTGGCGATACCGCCGAGCTTGGCCAGCGTCGCGTCCATGTTCTCCGGGTCCAGCTCGGTGCCGAGGGCGTCGCCCAGCTCGTCCAGGAAGTGCCGCAGCGTCTTCGTCACCCGGACGGGGAACTTGTGGCGGCCGAGCCGCCCGACCGCCTCGGACAGTTCGGTGATCGCGTTGTCCCGGTGGATCATCGAACCGTGCCCGGCGGTGCCGTCCGCGGTCAGCTTCATCCAGTGCATGCCCTTCTGGGCGGTCTCCACCAGATACAGCCGCAGGTTCTCGTTGACCGTGAAGGAGAACCCGCCGACCTCGCCGATCGCCTCCGTCACCCCTTCGAAGAGGTCGGGGTGCTGGGTGACGAGGTGCTTGGCGCCGAACTTTCCGCCCGCCTCCTCGTCGGCCAGGAAGGCCAGCACCAGGTCCCGGGGAGGCTTGCGACCGCTGCGCACCCGTTCGCGTACGACCGCGAGGGTCATCGCGTCCATGTCCTTCATGTCGACCGCGCCGCGCCCCCACACACACCCGTCGGCGATCTCGCCGGAGAACGGGTGGTGCGTCCAGTCCTGGGCGTTCGCCGGTACGACGTCGGTGTGGCCGTGGATGAGCAGTCCGGGCCGCGAGCGGTCCTCCCCCTCGATCCTGACCACCGTGGAGGCGCGGCCCTGGTGCGACTCGAAGATCTGCGGTTCGAGACCCACCTCGGCGAGCTTCTCCGCGACGTACTCGGCGGCCTTGCGCTCACCCGGGCCCGAGTGGTCGCCGTAGTTGCTCGTATCGATCCGGATCAGCTCGCGGCAGAGGTCGACGACCTCGTCCTCACCCTTGATGCTCCTGGTCGTGTCCTGCTCGCTCACGCTGCTTCCTCCCACGGTCACTGCTGGTGGTCCCTCTCATCCTCTCTCTCCGGTCCTCCCCGCCCAAGGCCGGACCACGCC
This sequence comes from Streptomyces sp. NPDC048484, assembly GCF_040651415.1. NCBI lineage: Bacteria > Bacillati > Actinomycetota > Actinomycetes > Kitasatosporales > Streptomycetaceae > Streptomyces > Streptomyces sp. NPDC048484. Next base: position 209,054 of record NZ_JBEZJY010000006.1, on the reverse strand, counting down.
CGTCACACGCCGTTCACGCCCCGCCGCCAGGGATCGGCAGGGGATCGGCCAGTGATCGGGGGCTCTCGAAAGCCTGGTAATGTTTCTTCCGTCGCCGCGAGGGCAACCCGCGCGACAGACACCTTGTCCGGGTGGCGGAATGGCAGACGCGCTAGCTTGAGGTGCTAGTGCCCTTTATCGGGCGTGGGGGTTCAAGTCCCCCCTCGGACACAGAGCGTAATAACACCTTGTGCGGGCCGAGCTGAGTCTCGGCCCGCACAAGGTGTTTTGTGGGGCGTCGTCGGCCTGGGATCGAAGTGGTCGGCCACGGAGCCGTCCGGCGGACGGGTGCGGCCGGGTCGCCGCCGTGTTTCGGCCAGGTGTCGGCCAGGTGTGGGACATATCTCGTCAGGGTGACATGTCCCCACGTCAGAGGGTCGCAGCCCAACTCTCTACGGCCCTGCGCAGGGCCATTCACCTGGCTGAGGTACAGGTCCGGGGCTAGCGTCGTACTAAAATTCCACGCTTGTTCGGAGCTGAGTGGAATATCCCCAGGCATACCTGCGGGCCCGCCGGCTCCCCGGGAGATCCGGGAACGACATGTGAGGACCCGATGGCAGCCCTCCAGCAAGGCCCCGCGCTCGTGTTGTCCGACGGCTTGTCCGACGACGAGGTACGGGCGGAGTTCGGCGACCGGGCGCGGTTCTCCGCATCCTGCGCACCTTCACCGCGCACGCTCGTCGACATCCTCGACGCCTCCGTGCGGGCGTATCCCGACGAGCCCGCGCTGGACGACGGACGCCGGAGCCTCACCTACCGCGCCCTGGCCATAGAGGTCGAGGCGTTGAGGCAGCGGCTGAGCGATGCCGGGGTGGGGCTCGGAGACCGGGTCGGCGTGCGTGTCCCGTCGGGCACCAATGAGCTCTACGTGGCCGTTCTCGCCGTGCTGGCCGCCGGAGCCGCCTATGTGCCGGTGGACGCCGAAGACCCGGACGAGCGGGCCGAGCTGGTCTTCGGGGAGGCGGATGTACGGGCCGTCGTCGGGGCCGGGCACGAGCTGACCGTCGAAGGGCGGAGCGAGGTGCCGACCTCGCGGCCCGGGGTCGGGCATGACGCGTGGATCATCTTCACTTCGGGGTCGACCGGCCGGCCCAAGGGTGTGGCCGTGAGCCACCGAAGCGCCGCCGCTTTCGTGGACGCCGAGGCCGCGCTGTTCCTCGCCGAGGAACCCATCGGGCCCGGTGACCGTGTCATGGCCGGTCTGTCCGTGGCCTTCGACGCCTCCTGCGAGGAGATGTGGCTGGCCTGGCGGTACGGCGCCTGTCTGGTGCCTGTGCCGCGCTCCCAGGTGCGCGGCGGCGCCGATCTCGGGTCCTGGCTGGTCGAGCAGGAGATCACCGTCGTCTCCACCGTGCCGACGCTGGCCGCCCTGTGGGAGCCGGAGGCGCTCAACGAGGTTCGGCTGCTGATCTTCGGCGGCGAGGCCTGCCCGCCCGAGCTGGTGCAGCGCCTGGTCACCGAGGGGCGCGAGGTGTGGAACACCTACGGGCCCACCGAGGCCACCGTCGTGGCCTGTGCCTCGCTGCTGACCGGCGAGGAGCCGATCAGGATCGGGCTGCCGCTCGACGGCTGGGAACTGGCCGTCGTCGACGAGGCCGGGGAGCCCGTGCCGATGGGCGGCAGCGGACAGCTCGTCATCGGCGGGGTGGGGCTCGCCCGCTACCTCGACCCGGAGAAGGACGCCGAGAAGTACGCCCCGCTGGCGTCGCTGGGCTGGGAGCGCGCCTATCGCAGCGGTGACCTGGTCAGGGCGGAGCCGGAGGGGCTGATCTTCCTCGGGCGGGCCGATGAGCAGATCAAGCTCGGCGGACGCCGGATCGAGCTGGGCGAGGTGGACACCGCCCTCCAGGCGCTGCCGGGGGTGGCGGGCGCCGCTGCCGCCGTGCGGACCGCGCGCGGCGGAAACCAGCTGCTCGTCGGCTATGTCGTGCTTCAGGACGAGGTTCAGGACAACGTTCAGGACGACGTGCAGGGCGAGGTTCAGGAAGACGGGGTGCGCCAGGGCGGCGGCTGGGATCACGCGGCGGCCGTCAAGCGGCTGCGGGCGGAGCTGCCCGCCGCCCTCGTCCCACTGCTCGCGCCCGTGCCCGACCTGCCGACCCGTACGTCCGGCAAGGTCGACCGCGACGCGCTGCCGTGGCCGCTGGAGAACCTGAAGACCGGCGGACCCGCCGAGCAGCTCTACGGGACGGAGGCCTGGCTCGCCGAGCAGTGGAGCGAGGTGCTCGGCATCCCGGTGGGTTCCGCCCGGGACGACTTCTTCGCGATCGGCGGTGGCAGTCTCGCCGCCGCCCTGCTCACCACGAGGCTGCGGACCCGCTATCCGAGCGCCGCCGTGCTCGACATCTACCAGCAGCCGGTGCTGCGGAAGCTGGCCCGGCATCTGGAGAAGTCCGCGCAGGGCGAGAGTGCCGAGCGGGTGATCGCGCCGGTTCCGCGCCGGGCCCAGGCGGTGCAGTTGCTGGTGCTCGTTCCGCTGGTCGCGCTGCTCGGTCTGCGCTGGACGGTGGCGCTGGCCGCGCTCGGCAACACGCTGCACTGGTTCGGGGCGTATCCGTGGGCGCCGACCGCCTCCTGGTGGCTGGTCGGACCGCTGGCCGCCCTGCTCTACAGTCCGCCCGGGCGGCTCGCGATCGGGGCCGGCGGGGCACGGCTGCTGCTGAGGAACGTGACGCCGGGGCGGTATTCGCGGGGCGGAAGCGTGCATCTGCGGCTGTGGACGGCCGAGCGGCTCGCCGAGTTCAGCGGGGCGACCTCGCTGACCGGGTCCTGGCTGGAGCGGTACGCGCGTGCGCTGGGCGCCAAGGTCGGGCCGGAGGTCGATCTGCACTCGCTGCCGCCCGTGACCGGCATGCTCAAACTCGGCCGGGGCGCCGCCGTGGAGTCCGAGGTGGACCTGTCGGGGCACTGGCTGGACGGCGACCGGCTTGAGATCGGCCCGGTCAAGGTCGGCGCGCACGCCGTGGTCGGCACCCGCAGCATCCTCTTCCCCGGTGCCCGCGTGGGCAAGCGGGCCGAGGTGGCCCCCGGTTCCGCCGTCGCCGGGCATGTCCCGACCGGTCAGCGGTGGGCCGGCGCGCCCGCGGTCAAGCTCGGGAAGGCCAAGCGGGACTGGCCCAAGGAGCGCCCGCAGAAGGGCACGTACTGGCGTGCGACGTACGGGGCGGCCGGGTTCGCGCTGACGGTGCTGCCGCTGGTCGCGGGGCTCGCCGCGCTCCTCGTGGCGAGCGTGTTCGTCGCGCCGGACGCCGGGCTGGGTGAGGCGCTGCGGGGCGCCGCCGTGGCGCTGGTGCCGGCGACCCTCGCCTTCGGTGTCGCGTACGCGGTGATCCTGCTGGTCGCCGTGCGGCTGCTCAGCCTGGGGCTGCGGCCGGGTACGCATCCGACGCACAGCAGGATCGGCTGGCAGGCCTGGACGGTCACCCAGCTGATGGACCGCTCCCGGGAGACGCTGTTCCCGCTGTACGCCGGACTGGTCACGCCCGTGTGGCTGCGGCTGCTGGGCATGCGGATCGGGCGGGGCGCCGAGGTGTCGACGGTGCTCGCGCTGCCGAGCCTGACGACGGTCGGCGAGGGCGCGTTCCTGGCCGACGACACGCTGACCGCGCCGTACGAGCTCGGGGGCGGCTGGATGCGTATCGGACGGGCGGAGATCGGGCGCCGGGCCTTCCTCGGGAACTCCGGGATGACCGCGCCGGGCCGTTCCGTGCCGGACGGCGGCCTGGTCGGGGTGCTGTCCGCGACGCCGAAGAAGGCCAAGAAGGGCAGCTCGTATCTGGGGTTGCCGCCGGTCAAACTGCCGCGCTCCGCGCAGGGCGGCGACCAGAGCCTGACGTACGACCCGCCCGTGCGGCTGCTGTGGGCGCGCGGTCTCGTCGAGCTGTGCCGGATCGTGCCCGTCTTCTGCTCGGCGGCGCTCGCCGTGCTGACGGTGGCGGCGCTGAGCGCGCTGGGGCCGTGGGCCTGGGCGCTCGCCGGGCTGGTGCTGCTGGGCGCGGGGGCGGCTGCCGGGCTGCTGTCCGTGGTCGCGAAGTGGCTGCTCGTGGGGCGCCACCGGACCGGTGAGCACCCGCTGTGGAGCGGTTTCGTGTGGCGCAACGAGCTGGCCGACACCTTCGTCGAGGTGGTCGCCGTGCCGTGGCTGGCCGGGTCCGTGCCGGGCACACCGGTGATGAACCTGTGGCTGCGGGGTCTCGGCGCCCGGATCGGCAGGGGCGTGTGGGTGGAGAGCTACTGGCTGCCCGAGACGGATCTGGTGACACTGGGAGACGCGGCGACGGTGAACCGCGGCTGCGTGCTGCAGACCCACCTCTTCCACGACCGGATCTTGCGGACGGATACTGTGGTCCTCCGTGAGGGCGCCACCCTGGGCCCGGGCGGAATCGTTCTGCCCGGCAGCACCGTCGGGGCGCGCAGCACACTGGGACCCGCGTCCCTCGTCATGGCGGCGGAATCCGTTCCCGACGACACCCGCTGGCTGGGCAACCCGATCGAGGCATGGCGTCCCTAGGGGCTTCGACTCGTACGCCGCCCCGGGAGGGAACACCGGCACCACACCGGCAGGTCGGCAGACCGTACGAGCACAGCGCAGGGAGCAGACACTTCAGTGGTTCAGCAGACAGCGGGAGCGGATCCGTACTTCCCGGCGAACGGTGATCCCCGTTACCGGGTGCACCGGTACGAACTCGCCCTGGACTACCGTCCGGGACCCAACCGGCTGTCCGGCACCGCACGCCTGAACGCCATAGCGGGCCGGTCGCCGCTCACCGAGTTCCAGCTGAACCTCGCCGACTTCCGGGTCGGCCGGGTCCGGGTCGACGGACGGGCGCCGCACTACACGCACCGGGGCGGCAGGCTGCGGATCCGCCCGTCGAAGCCCATCCGGGCCGGGGCCGCGTTCACCGTGGAGGTCCACTGGGCGGGCAACCCCAAGCCGGTACGGAGCCCGTGGGGCGGGCTCGGCTGGGAGGAGCTGGAGGACGGGGCGCTGGTGGCGAGCCAGCCGGTGGGCGCGCCGTCCTGGTACCCGTGCAACGACCGGCCCGCCGACAAGGCTTCGTACCAGATCGCCGTCACCACGCCGTCGGCGTACTCGGTGGTGGCGGTCGGCCGGCTGCTGACGCGTACGCCGAAGGCGTCCACGACCACCTGGGTGTACGAGCAGTCGGCGCCGACGTCCAGTTACCTGGTCGGGCTGTCCATCGGGAAGTACCAGACCGTACTGCTCGGCGACCCGGGTCTGGGCGGTGTGCCGCAGACGGGGCACATTCCGGCGCGGCTGCTGACGGAGTTCTCGCGGGACTTCGCGCGGCAGCCCGCGATGATGGCCCTGTTCGAGGAGTTGTTCGGCCCGTATCCGTTCGGTGAGTACGCGGTGGTCGTCACCGAGGAGGAGCTCGACGTCCCCGTCGAGGCGCAGGGGCTGTCGCTGTTCGGCGCCAACCACGTGGACGGGGCGCGGGGGTCGGAGCGGCTGGTGGCGCACGAGCTGGCACACCAGTGGTTCGGGAACAGTGTGAGCATCGCCGACTGGCGGCACATCTGGCTGAACGAGGGGTTCGCGAAGTACGCGGAGTGGCTGTGGTCGGAGCGGTCCGGTGGGCGTACGGCCCAGACGCTCGCGGGTCTCGCCCACCGGGGGCTGGCGGGGCAACCACAGGATCTGCGGTTGTCCGACCCGGGGCGGAAGCTGATGTTCGACGACCGGCTCTATGAGCGGGGCGGGCTGGTGCTGCACGCGGTGCGGTGTGTGCTGGGGGACGAGGCGTTCTTCCGGATGCTGCGGGGATGGGCCTCCGTGCACCGGGGTGGCTCGGTGACCACGACGGCCTTCGTCGCGCATGTGGCGCGGTACGCGGCGGAGCCGCTGGACGAGTTGTTCGCGGCGTGGGTGCATGAGGCTGCGTTGCCCCCGTTGCCCTCGCCGGGGGTGGCTGTTCCGGCGCGGCCAACGTATCCGCCGTATCCGCCCAGCGGAGGGTAGTGGGTTCGCCGGGGCTGGATGACGGCTGCGGGTCCGTCGGGGCTGGTCGCGCCGTTCCCCGCGCCCCTGAAGGGGCGCCCCTGGCGGGGCGGCCCCAGCGGGGGCGGGTCTGCGGGGGCGGTCCTAGTTGGGGACCTTCAGGGCGTCCCAGGTCAGTTTGCCCGGGATTCCGTCCGCGTCCTTGCCCTTGAAGCCGCGCTTCTGCTGCCAGGCGGCGTAGGACTTGCGGTCGGCCTCTGTCCAGTCGGGGCTCGGGCCGCTCTCGTAGCGGCCGCAGCCCTCGGCCACCAGGCGCCGGCCCATGGCCGTGATCACGGCGGACTTCTGGCCGATGTGGAAGAAGCCGCTGCCCGGGAAGGGCTCGTACGACGGCTTGGGCTGGGGTTTGGGGTCGGGCTTCGGGTCGGGGGACGGTTTGTCCGCGTCGCCCTTGCCGCGCAGCCGGTCGCGTATGCGCCCGCGCATGCCGTCCATCGTGAAGCCCCGCGGGTCCGTCTTGCCGGGCTGCCACTCCTTGTGGCCGATGACGGACCGCTCGGTCCAGCCGTGGGCGCGGCAGATCGCGGCGGAGACCTTCTCGATGGCCTCCTTCTGCGCCGCGGGCCAGGGGTCCCTGCCGTTGCCGAGGTTGATGCACTCGAAGCCGTAGAAGTGGCGGTTGCCGTCGGTGTCGGCCTCGTTGTCGGACGGCAGCTTCGACTCGTTGACCACGGCGCGCAGGACGTCTCCGTCGCCGAGCCCGGCATGGTTGGCACGGCCGTTGCCGACCAGGTGGACCTCGCCCTTCTTGTCGATGACGCCGTGGCACAGGGGCCCGGGCAGGCCCGAGTAGCCGTCGTAGCAGATGTCGACGGAGGCGCTGGTGCCGGAGGTGACGGTGTGGTGGATCATCACACCGTTCATGGGGCCCCAGGGCCCCTTGGAATTGCGGTTGTGGCGGCGCCAGTTGCGGACCTCGTGGACCGTCAGGCCCTCCGCGCGCAGGATCTCCACCAGCTTCGACGCGGTCAGTGGCTTGGCCATCAGTTGTCTCCTTCCACGGCGTTCTCCGCCTCTGCGGTCGTCTGCGACCTGCCGCCGGACGGGTCGGCGGCCTCGGCGTCCTGTTCCTCCTGGCGGGCCCGTGCCTCCGCCGCGAGCGTCGCCTCGTCGGCCGCCGGGACGGCGGTGGCGAGGGGGGCGAAGGCGAGCCGCAGGTCCACGGCGCCGGCCTCGCCCTTGACCAGGGCCAGCGGCGCGAAGTGGCGGGCGATACCCGCCGGGGACTGGAGCAACGGCCTGCGGGCCGGGTCCGTCGGCCATTCGACGCCGCCTGTCGCGGTGCGGGCGGGTACCGTCCAGTGGTCGCCGGTGCGGTAGGCGCCGCCCTTGGCGAAGTAGACCTCGATGCCGTCCTCCAGGGGCAACCACTCCCCCTCCGTGACGGGCACGGCCCCGCCCCGCAGCGTGGTCGTACGGCCCTTGTGCCGGGGGCCCTCGTGGTGGTCCCAGCGGCGCAGGAACGGGTTCAGTCGGGGCAGCCGTCCGACGCCCGGCTCCGGCTCGGCGGACAGGCGTACGCGGCGGCCGGGCAGGTCCAGTTCCTCGACCCTCAGCAGGGGCAGGGGTTCGAGGCGGGAGGCGTACGCGGTGTCGGTGAACTCCACGCGGTCGCCGACGTCCAGGTCCAGCTTGTCGTCGTGGCCGAGGGACGCCAGCCGCACCCAGGTACCGTCGAGTTCGTCGACCGGGAAGACCACGGAGCCGTTCTCGCGGGACCACTTGAACGTGGCGTCCTTCGCCTCACCGCCCTCGTGGACCTCGACGCGGTACAGCTGGTTCTCCGGGCCCCGGTAGCGGGCGTCCGGCCTGACCAGGCACGGGTCGTCGTCGGCGTGCCCGGGGCGCTCGGCGCGGGCCGCGAGGCGGGCCGAGGAGACGGCCTGCTTCCGGGCCCAGCGGGTGAAGGCCTCACGGACGGTGTCCTTCGACGGCTCGGCTTCCTCGACCTCCAGGTCGGCGAGCGCCAGCGGCAGGACCTGCCAGACGACCTTGGCGCGGGCGGCGGTGTCCGGCATCGCCGCGCCGAGGGCGACCTCGCGCAGGGCCGGGTCCTCGGCGGCGGTGACCGAGCGCTCCCACACGTGGAGGTACGCGACGAACGGCGCCTGGGCGGGCGAGGGCAGCCGGTCGCCGGGCTTCTCCGGGTCGCGGAAGCCGTCCGGCTGGTCCCAGTAGGTCCAGTGGGCCACCGGCTCCGCGGCGGCTTGTTCCTTGTCGCCCTTGTCGCCCTTGTCATCCCCGGAGTCCTCGTCCGGGACGGGGACTCCGGCGGCCGGGCGGTCGGCGTCGCACAGGATGCCGTCCACGTAGTAGCGGCCGCCGTGGATGTGGAGGGTGTCGATGTCGTGCTTGCCGCCGACGTACTCGACCCGGAAGCCGGCCGCGTCGCGCGGTCCGCCGTGCGGTCCGATCAGGTCGGCGGTGAGCGTACGCGCCTGGTGGAGCTGGATCGCGGTCTGTTCGTTGGCGTCCGCGTCGAGCTGGACGCGGCCCTGCTGGACCACGACCGCCGAGTAGTGCCGCTCCGGGCGGAAGGTGGAGCGGGAGAGGTCTGCGTGCATGAAGGGTGTCCCCCTGGTTGGGAAGGTGCGATGTCACAAAGTCGTCGGGCAGGGCAGGGCAGTGCAGAGCGGGGCACGGCGGGGCGGGGCGACCGGCCGCGGTCGGGGCTACGTCACGAAGAAGATCCCGGCGTCCGTTCCCGCGGGCGTGTACTCCGCGAGCCGTGCCCGCAGGCTGTCCTCGCGTTGGGGCCGGTACAGGTCGTGGAAGGCGCCGAGTTCGGCTCCGTCCTCCGCGCCGCGCCGGATCTCCTCGGCACACCGGTCGGCAGCCAGCCCGTACCAGGGCGTCCCGTAGCGCGTGGACGTGAACCGCGGCCGTACCCGGGAGGCCTGGCCGGGGCCCGCCAGGTCCGGCTGGCAGCGGTACCTGCGGGGCGTACGGGACCCGGTGGGGACGTACGAGAACCGCAGGCAGCCGATGCCGCGCCGGGCCACGTGGAGCCGTCCGGTGAACAGCGAGTTCTCGGCGATGCGGACCGCGTGTGTGTGGATCTCGCCGATCACGGTCGTGCGGTGGAGGTGCAGGACGGCGTGGGCGTGCCGGCAGTCGGGGGCCGAGAGGGCCTCGCGGTCGTCGGCGGTGGCGTCCAGGACGCTGTCGCGCAGGTGGATGTCGAGGGGCTCCTCGGAGACCTCGTCTCCGATGACCTCGATGGTGCCGAGGATGCTGTGCTCGATCTGGAGGCACGCGGTGGTGCGCTCCAGGACGATGCTGGGCTCCTCGGGCGAGTGGGGGTCGCACTCGGGCTCCAGGGACCAGCCGGGCACGAGCGTGCAGTGCCGTACGACGACGGCGCCCATCGGGCCGGTGACGTTGATGCCGCGGCCGGTGACGAGCAGCCCGTCGAGCACGAGCCGTGGCCGCTCGCCGGGGGCGCAGTCGTCCGACACGGCACGGATGTTGAGGGCATCGGGGCGGTTGCTGTACCAGTCGAGCAGCCGGATCACCGGGCGGGTGCCGTCGGCCGCGCGCAGTTCCAGCCGGTCGCCCGGGTCGAGGTCGAAGTCCAGCTGCTCCTGGTAGGCACCGCTGTGGGTGATCTCGATGATGCCCTCGGGGCCGCAGCGGCCCGCCCGCCGGTCGTGCTGCCAGGCCCGGTAGGCGTCCATGATCTGCCGGTGGCTCTCGCCGGGGCCGACCCGGAACACGGTGGCGTCCGGGCGCGGCTCGCGGTCGCGTACGTACTCGCCGCCGCCCATGTCGGCGCCGGACGCGTAGTGGTAGTCGACCCAGACGCCCTTGCGGGGCGCGCTCCGTGCGCCGAAGGCGATCCGGCCGAGTTCCGGGTCGACCGCGACCTGGCCGCGTTTGGGCCGGTAGCGCCAGTCCGACAGGTCGGCGACCACGATGTCGGAGGGCGGCACCGGCCGGTCCTCCCCGTCGCGCCGGATGACGAAACTCTTGCCGGGGCCGTAGTGGTCGGCGAGGCGGTCGCGGAGCGGGCGGCGCCGGATGAAGGCCGGGACGTTGTCGATCGTCGCGATGTGGGTGGGCGAGGGCTCGGGGACGGGCCTGGTGACGAGCGGGGTGTCGTTGCCGAGGATGGAGAAGGTGTAGAGGTTGCGGGCCCGGTCGACGCAGTACGCGGGCGACGACGTCAGCGAGTACGCCTTCAGCCGCCAGACGTGGAGTCCGACGCCCGCTGGGGTCCAACCTCCTTGCCGGTGGCGGGAGTCGGCCCTGCGTACGTCGGCCGAACGGGCCGTCTCGCCGAAGGGGCCGCCCGCCAGGTCGAGCGCGGAGCCGTCCCTGAGGTCGACGAGCCGCCCGCGGGTGCCGCGCGGGGCTCCCCCGGCGCCCCCGGTGCCGTACAGCTTCACGGGCTGCTGGTGGGAGACGTGGCGGGAGAGTTCGACGGCGCGTGCGGGCCAGCCGGCCACGTTCTCGGAGAGTTCTTCGAGGAGGTGGAGGGTGCCCTTGCGGCGGCGGTTCGCGACGGTGGCGGCGACGTCGGCGCGTGGTGCGACGGCCTCCGTGAGCGCGGCCTGACTCCCGCCGCGCAGACCGGTGGTGAGCACCCCCTCGTAGCCGGGCAGCGTCCGGTAGCCGACGAGGTCGCCGAGGTACGGCAGTACCCAGGGGGCCGCCGTCTCGACGAACAGGTCCTCGTAGCCCTGCTCGACCCCCTCCCGTACGAGGTCGAGCTGCTCGGCCATGACCGCGAGCAGCGCGCGCAGGGGTTCGCCCTCCTGGGCGTCGCGCAGCCGGTGCCACTGCGGAAGCAGCTCGGCGAGTCCGTCCGGTTCCCTGGACATCACTTGACCTCCGTCAGAATCAGGGTGTCCGCGGCCCTCGGCGACAGCAGTGCGAGCTGCGCCGGGCGGATGCCGCGGAAGACGTACACCGAACGGCCCTTCGGCAGGCGCCGGGTGTCGGTGATGTCGGGGTTGAGGCGCAGGAGTTCGGCGAGCGGGACGCCGTACCGGCCGCAGATCTGCGACAGCGTCTCGCCGTCCTTGGCGCGGACGGTGTGCAGCTTCTCGTCGTACGTCGCGTCGCGCGCCGGGACCGATGCCTTCGGCGGGCCAGGGTCCGCGAGCAGCTTCGTGAGCTCCTCGGCGGTCGTGGAGGCCGGGACGCCGGTGAAGACGTCGACGTCCACGTAGTCGACGCCGGGCACCTGGTGGGCCGTGGCCAGGATGTCGGAGAGGCGGGCGGGCTGCCCCAGCTCCCTTCCCTCGAAGCCCAGTCGGCGCAACAGGGCCTGGCGCAGCCGGGGTTCGACGATCTGCCAGGAGTGGTCGGGCGCCACCTTCACCTTCGCGGACACGAGCAGTGCGACGAGTTCGCGGGCGTCCACGCGGACCGGCAGGTTCGGGTCGCCGTACTCGGTGAGCGCCGCGCGCAGGGCCCGCAGCAGGGGCGAGTCGCCGCCGTCCCCGTCCCCGTCCCCGGCTCCGGCTCCGGCTCCGGCTCCGGCTCCGGCTCCGGCTCCGGCGATGGGCACGTCGTCCGTGCCCGCGACCGTCACGTGCAGCACCCGCCGCCGCCCGTCGAAGAGTTCGCGCGCGACGGCCCGTCCGATGCCGGCCCGGGAGCGGGCGAAGTCCTCGTAGTCGGCCTCCGACACCAGCCGGTCGAGGGCCGAGACGGCCAGCGGGATCGTGCGCCGCGTCAGGGCGGGCCCGTCCGCGTCCGCGCCGCCGGTGGCGGGGCGCGGGTTGGTGACCGCGGAGACGCCCAGGGGCCGGGTGAGGGCCTGGGTGACACGGCCGGCGGCGACGTTGGCGGCCCGGCCGGTGCCGAAGCGGTAGCGGGCGCGGATGTTCTCGTGGCCGCTGGGCAGGCGGGCGCCGTTGACGCCGTCGCCGAAGGTCACGGTGGTGCGGCCGTCGGCGGTGCTGCCAGTGATGTACACGCGGTCGCGCGGGCCCCGTCCGGCGAGGCTGTCGACCTCGTGCCAGAGCACACCGTCGGCCCGCACCTCCAGGACGGGGGTGGCGCCGAGGGGGTTGTCGTCGGCGAGCCAGGTGAGGGGCGACTGCCACAGCACGAACGTCTGGTTCACGCGGTCGGAGTCGCCGCTGCCGATCGCCTCGTCGCGGCCCTCGCCGTGGGTCGCCTCGACCACGTTGCCGAGGATCCGCACGCTCTCGCGGCGGTAGCGGTACGCGAGGTCCGTGGTGAGCGTCAGCTCGGTGTGGACGTGGTCGCCCGGGAGCCGGGGGTCGACCGCGGGCTCGGCGGCGGCGACGGTGACGACCTCGGTGGCCCGTACGGCGGCCGTGCCGGGGAGGTCGCTGCGCTCTCCGTCGACGATCAGTGTGCGGCCGGGCCGCAACCCGTCGTACAGCTCGGCGAGTTCGATCTCGTTGCCGTGCAGGTCCTCACCGAGCGGTTCGTCGGCGAGGCGCAGTGGTTCGCCCTGCGCGTGCACGGTGGTGTCGCGGATGTGCGAGAGCAGGACGTCGAACTCGTCCAGCCACGGGTCGGCGAGGACGAGTTCGGTGCCCCGCCCTGTGATGCCGTAGTTGGTGTACGCGGCCGTCCGCGCGGCCACCACCTTCGTGGTGACGTACGCGAGGGCCGGGTCGCCCGGGATGCCTCCCTCGGCCCCCTTGGCGGGGCGCTGGATCGCCACCCAGCTGCCGACCGTGATGCCGTCGCGCACCGAGTCCAGCTGGAGTACCCGGCGGTTGGCGGGCTCCGGCTTCGAGGCGATGACCACTTCCACGTTCGGGGCGGCGCTGCCCACGGTGTAGGTGAGGTTCACCTCGTACTCGCCGTGGGTGAACTGCTCCGGGACGCCCGGCCGCAGGGTGACCTCCTCGGTGGTGCCGTTGTGGACGCCCACGCGGACCAGGCCGTCCTCGTCGGGGCGGGACACGAAGAGGGTGCGCTCGGGCAGGCCCGCACGGAGCACCGCGGTGACGCCGGGCTCCTGGGAGTCGGTGGGCCGCCTGTTGAGCCAGCTCAGTTCGCGGTCCTGGCCCGCGCGGGTGGACACGTCCACCTCTCCCGTGCCGAGGCGGAAGGTGACCGGCACGGTGACCGGGAGGTTCTCCGCGCGCTGGTCGGAGCTGCTGCCCTCGACGTACTGGAACTCCGCCCGGACCGGGGCCCTGCCCGCCGTGTCGAACACGACGCGCATGCTGACCAGCAAGGCGCCGGTGAGTGGCCAGTCCGCGGTGCGGATGACCCGGCCCCGGTCGTCCTGGACGGGCTTGAGCGGGGCCATCGCGCCGAAGGGGGCGGCGGTCACGCGCAGGGCGAGGAGTTCCCGCAGGAGTTGCGGGTCACCGGGGGCGGCGGCCGTACGCCAGGCCGGGTAGAGGCCGGTCAGACCGGGGTCGAGGACCGAGAGCAGGCGGGCCGTGTCCGCACCGGGCCGCCGGGGCCGGGCCGCCCCCGCGGCAGGTGCCGGTGCCCTGCCGCGGAGCGCCGGCAGGACGGAACCGAGAGCCTGGAGGGCGGCCTCGTGCCGGCCGGGGGTGGCCGGGGCGGCAGGGGCGAGCGCGCCGGGTGGCGCAGTCACCGCCGGGGTGTGGGCGCCCGTCACTGCCGAGGCGTGAGCGCCGGTCGCCGTCGGGTCCCGACCGTCCGCCGGCGGCACCGGGACCGGCTGCGCGGGGGCCAGCTCCAGGGCGCGCTCGGCCAGTTCGGCCAGTACGGCCTCCAGTTGCTCGAACCAGGCCGCCACGTCCTCGTACGGTGTCGCGAGGACCTGGGCCTCACCGAGGCGGGCGACGGGTTCGGCGAGCCGGGCCGCGAGGCTCTCCGGCGTACCGATGCCGTCCAGGTCGGCGCGCAGGGGGGCGAGGACCTGGTCGTCGAGGTCCTCGATCAGGCGGCTGACCGGGCGCGGGTTGGGTGCCTCCGGTGTGGGCGGTTCCTCGCCGGGCTCGCCAGGGGCCTCGGGCTCGGCGGTCCAGCGCCGTACCTCGTCGACGAGTTCCCTGAAGGTGGGCGGGGCCGACCGGGGCAGACCGATCGCGGTGATCTCGTCGTCCCGGTCGACACGGACGCTCGCCACGGGCAGCAGCAGCCGCTGTGCGCCCGCCTGTTCACCGAAGACGAAGAGCAGTTGGTCGCCGACGGCGAGGGAGTTGGCGGTGCCCTCGACGAAGAGCACGGACCGGCGCTCCAGGTCCTGCGGGGTGAGGAGAGAGGGGCGGCGGCGGCGGACCTTCAGCTCGTTCCAGTCCCAGCGGGCCGTCAGGTCACGGCTCGTCTCGAAGGTCTGGGACTCCTCGTCGGCGGACGCGGGCACGCTGTGGCTGCGCGCGCCGCGTGGGATCACCACGGGCAGGGTCTCCGCACGTGAGTCCCGTTCGAGGCTGTACGCGAGATGGGTGGAGGCGGCGACGCCCGGACGCGGCCGGTGGCCGACCAGACGGCCGAGCAGCGCCAGTGAGCGGTGCTCGTCGGCCGTGCGCAGATAGGCCTCGTCGGCGATCCGCTCGGAGTGGAAGGTGAGCAGGTCGCCCAGGACGGCGGTGGCGTCGAGCAGGCCGATCGCCGGGTCGTCCGGGGTGCGGACCGTCAGCCCGTCGAGTGCCGGGTACGCGGGTGAGGCGAGCCGGTCGAGGAGGGCGGTCAGGAAGGAGCCGTAGTCGCCGACGCGGTAGTCGAGGCCGGTGCGGCCGGGAGGGTTGTGCGGCAGGGCGGGGGCGAGGCGCTCGTCGTGGCCGCCGCACGCGCCGCCACCGCCGTATGCGCCGTCGCCGGACCGGCCGTCACCGCACGCGCCGCCGCAGGTGCAGTCGTCGCTCATCGGGCGCCTCCGAGGGATATCGCCAACCGGCCGTTCTCCGGTCGGTCGGGGTCGTTGTCGCAGGTGGCGATCTCCAGGGGGCCGAGCCGCAGCACGCCGTCCTCCCTCTCTCCTCGGTCCTCGTGGAACAGCCTTCGCAGGCGGGTGACGTGGACGCTCTCGACGCCCGGCACCGCGGCCGCGACGGCGACCAGGCGACTGAGCCGGACCGGTTCGCCGAAGGTCAGCGCGTCCGGGTGGAAGAAACCGAGCCGCCCGCCCGGGAGGCGGCCGCGGCCGAGCACGCGGTACAGCTCGGCCAGGATCTGCCCGTGCTGGTGGCCGGGGCTCGCGCAGACCCGCAGCGCGAGGTCGAGCGGCACCGGCCGGGCCGCGCCGACCACGAGGTCGTGGCCGATGCGGCGGTACGCCTCCAGGGCCTGGGCCACGTCGGCGAGCAGCGCCGCCGAAGGCTCCCCGGTGCCGTACGCGTCCACGGCGATGTGGGCCTCCTGGCCACTGCCGGTCCAGCGGATCGTGGCGGCGGCCCGCTGTACGCCGGGCAGGGCGGAGGCGAGAGCGGCGTAGTCGTCCGCGGTGACGGCGCGCAGGCGGGTGCGGCGCAGGTCGAGCGGCGCGAGCTGGCGGACCTGCTCGACCGGTTCGGGCTCCGTACCGCCCACGGCGGGCAGCGGGTTGCGTACGCCTGCCACCGGCGGTCGCTCGCAGTCGCCGGTGAGGACGAGGTGGTTGACGGCCTCCGCACCCACGTTGCCCGCGCTGCCGCCGCCCAGCCGGTAGTGGAGTTCGAGCCGGGCACCGGGCGTCGGCCTCGCGGCGTGCCGGCCGTCGCCGAAGCGCAGCGCGAGGCGTCCGTCGTCCTCCAGTTCGCCGACGAAGTGCCGGTCGCGGGCCGCGCTGTCGAGCAGGTCGCGGCGCGGTTCCCAGGTGACGTCGCCGTCGGCGAGCCGGACGGCCGGCAGGGCCTGTCGTGGATCGTGCCGCAGCGCCGCCGAGGCGGGGCCGCGCAGGACCTGCTCACCGGGATGCAGCCCGTCCGCGTATCCGGGCCCCCAACTGTGTGCGATCTCCCAGGCGATGTGCCCGTCGAGGACCGTGCCCGCGCGGGCCCGTGCCGCGAGCACCTGGACCCGTCGGAGCTTCGCGTCGAGCAACCTGTCGCTGCGGAAGAGGAGTTCGCGCAGGGCGCGGACCGGGTGACGGCGGAGTTCGAGCCGTTCCAGGACCTTCAGGCCGTAGAGCACCGCGAGTTCGGCGATCTCCTGTTCGCCGAGCCCGTCGCGGTCGCGGGCACTGCGCCACAGCTCGACGAGGCGCTGTTCGACCCGTCCCGGGATGGCGGCGATCCGCTCGGCCTGGCCGCCGGCGACGGCCCGGGGGTCGGGGAACGGCACGGCCTGTGTCACGGGCGAGCGGCCGAGCACCGGCCGGAAGCGGGGTGTGATGCCCGGGTACACGGACTGGGCGAGCAGCGTCCTGAGGGCCGCGGCCTGGGCGTATGCCGTGCCCGGCACGACACGCCCGCCGTTTCCGGCCGCAGAGGGACCTGCCCCGGCGCCCGTCCGGTTTCGCCCGTGTCGCTGCCCGGCGAGTTCCAGGCCGAGCCCGGCGCGTGCGGTCGCGTCCTCGCCGACGACGTCGAACAGTTCGGTGATGTCGTCGGGGCTGAGCGGGTCGCCGCACTCCGCCTTGTCCGTGAGGGAGTTGATGAGCCGGGCGGGTGCGTTGCCCTCGTCGCGGTCGCCGCAGCCGAAGGCCGGCCCGCCGCAGGAGCCGACGACGGCGGGCACGGGCGGCACGGTCACCGTCTCCGGGAGGCCGTCACCGCACCAGTTCAACGAGCGGCCGTGGTCGACGAGGACGACGTTGCCGCGTGCGAGGGTCACGTCCTCGACGGGCTCGCAGTCGCGGCCGCCGCGGGTGGTGAGGCAGAACGGGAAACGCAGCGCGTCCTCGGCGGCCCAGGTGACCTCCAGGACCGGCTGGTCCTCGATCCGGTCGACAGCGGGAGTGACGGAGGTCAGCCGCACGGCCTGCCGGTGGGCGGGGTTCGCGTCGCCGGGGGTCCCGGTGCGCGGTCCCTTCACCTCCTCCAGGACGAGTACGTCGCCCGGCCGCACGCCGAGTCGGCGTTCCTCGCAGGTCTCCGTGTCGCGCCACTCGTCGCGCAGGGTCGCGGCGGTCGCGCCCTTGGGCAGGGAGTGCACCTCGCCGCCCCAGGTCCACAGCCGGATCGCATTGTGGGCGGCCCGCAGCTCCAGCGGGTCGGCGGACGCGACCGGTTCGAAGACCTCGACGGAGCCGCGCTCGTCGAGGTCGGCGAGGTCTGCGTCGCCGATGACCGTGCCGGGCTCCGGGCGGTCGTGCGGGTCGAGGGTGCGTACGTCGACGGAGGCGAAGCGGTACGTGCCCGGGGCCAGGGTGTGTTCGCCGGCGGTCTCCACGGTGACGTACGTGCGCGCGTTGCAGCCGTCGTGCATCGCGTAGTCGATGAGCCGGACGTGCCGGCGGACCGAGACGCGGCGGCGCGCAGTGTCGAGATACGCCTCGGTGGCGACGGCGTCCTGCTGATAGCTGATCTGGTCGCCGGTGTACGCGAGCATCTCGACGAGCGTCGTCCCCAGGTCGGCGGGGCTGCGCTCGATCCAGTCGGGGGTGGTGAGCGCGAGCCGGTCGAGGAGCAGCTTGCGGATGGTGTCGTAGTCGCGGGCGGTGTAGTCGACGACGGGCGCCTCGGGGAACTCCCGCGTCTCGTGGGGCGGGTCCGCACGGTGCTCGTCGGCACAGTTCTCGTGGGCGCAGTCGAAGGGCGTCGGGCAGTCGGGCCGGAAGACGAAGGAGGCGCTGTGATAGCGCTGGTCGAAGCCTCGGTACGGCTCGGTCCCGGGACGCCCGTACGGGTCGGTCTCCACGAGGGAGAGCCGGTAGCGGGACGCGTCGCCCGCCCGGTCGAGGGTGACGTACAGCCGGTCGTCGAGTTCGGGGTCCTCCTCGCGCTCGACGCTGATGTCGACGGCCTCCACACCGGTGATACGCCGGCCGCCGTCGATGCGTACGTTCTCGGCGCACAGGCCGTGCGGGGCCTTGCCGAGGAAGGTGACGGTGAGCGTGAGTCCGTCGTCGCTCACCTCCACCGCGTCGACTCCGTTGAGCTGGGCGGCTCTTACCTTGCCCCGCCGGGAGGTGGTCGTGGTCGTGCTGGTGCTCATGCGGCGGCCCTCCCTTCGAAGACGTCGTCGCGGCGCGTCCCGGTGGAGCGCACGGCGTAGGAGAGGTGCACCCGGATCGTGTCGTCCTCGCCGGCCACGTCGAGGGCCTCCACGTCGACGAGGTCGCCGAGCCAGCGCTGCAGGGCGGCCTGCACGGACAGTTCGAGGGTGCTGGTGAGTTCGGGGCTGTTGGGCGCGAAGACCAGGTCGAGCAGTCCGCAGCCGAAGTCGGGGCGCATCACCCGCTCGCCGGGGCTGGTGAACAGCACCTGTTCGATCAGGTCGCGGACGTGCTCGTCATGGCGCGCGTGCGCGGTGCGGCCCCGGCGGTCGGCCCGGAAGGGGAACGCGATGTCGGTACGGGGGCGGGTGCGTGGGTTCATCGGACGGTCACCTTTCGCCGGCCGGCCTGGACGACGGGCGGCCCCTGCGGCACGAAGGCGGCCGTGAAGCACTCGGCCGCGGAGATGTCGAGCAGGACGGGCGAGCCGCCGGCCGTGACACCGGTGCTCTGGGCCGTCCAGCGGACGGAGACGCACGGCTCGGGCACACCGTCGACGGTGTGCGGGCAGCCGCTGACGACGTACCCGTGCGCGGCCGTGGCTACGGGATGGCCGTCCATGAGCACGGTGGAGGTGGATGTGGTGGCGGTGGTGGC
This sequence comes from Streptomyces sp. NPDC048484, assembly GCF_040651415.1. Taxonomy (NCBI): domain Bacteria; kingdom Bacillati; phylum Actinomycetota; class Actinomycetes; order Kitasatosporales; family Streptomycetaceae; genus Streptomyces; species Streptomyces sp. NPDC048484. Next base: position 190,344 of record NZ_JBEZJY010000006.1, on the reverse strand, counting down.
GGGTCCGCCGTGCGGGCAGCTGATCACGGCGCCTGCGCCGAGCAGGCTCCCGGACGCCCCTGTCGCTCTGGACACTTGATGGATCCCCGTCTTCCTGTCGCTGTCACTGAAGCTGTCGCGGTCGCTATCGCTTCGAGAGCACGGTCAACTGGCCCTCGTTGATCGTCACTTCCTTGCCGCGCAACACGACCTCGGCACCCGCGCCGGTCGCGATGACCACGGCCTCCTGGGTGATGCGGATGTACGCGCCGCCCTGGGCCTGGAGCAGAATCCCCTGCCCGGGACCGGCGGTGTCGCTCATCACGAGCTTGTGCGCCAGGGGCGTCTGCACGACGACCGGCTTGTTCGGCGAGGACGCCGCCAGTTCCCGGCGCGCGTCGGGCGGCAGCTCCTCGGCGGCCCCATACCAACAGCCCGTCCAGATCGGGAAACTGGGGTCGCCCTGCTCGAACTCCACCCAGACGCCCGCGCCGGGCGGCGGCACCGCGAACTGACCCGACTCCGGCCCGGTGAAGGGCAGGCAGGGCAGCGCCCAGGTCGACGGCTCGTCGCCCAGGACGTCCGGGACCTCGGCCGTGATCCGCCCGATCCGCAGCGGGTCGTCGTTGTCCACCACCCGACCGCGGAACTTTCCGAGGTAGCGATTACTGGGTGCCGCCATGCTGAACTGCTCCTGTTGTCTGTTGGCCCGTCGGCCCGTCGGCTGTTGCTGGTCGTGTCCCCGGGTCTCAGGGCCTGACGTAGGCGCTGCGCGCCCCGAGCCCCTCTCGCGAGACGGTGAAATTCTGCTGGTACGAGCCCGGGCGCAGGTTGTGCGTGACGGACTTGACGTAGTAGTCGCCGTCGTAGGCCCGTCCCGCGCCGCGCACACCGACCAGTTGGCGGGGCTGGAGGATGTAGCCGTGCCGGTTGACGTCGAGCGAGCCGGAGCCCGAGATGACGTCGGCGGACACGGCGGCTCTGGCGAGGAGTTCGGCCTCGGCCTGTTCGCGCTGCTGCTTGGCGGTGCCGGTGAGCGTTCTGCGTTTGAGGGCGGGTGTGGGGCGCTTGCCGAGCGGCGGGCGCAGGGGGCTGATCGGCGGCTGCGGGAGGAGGGTGGACTGCCGGGTCCCCGGGTCCTGCCAGCGGGCCTGCGGCTCTTCCCGCGCCGTTCCGTCGTACGAGAACGTCAGCTGGTCGACGGTGGAGTTGTTGTCCATGTTGACGTTGAGGGCGTGCTGGCGGATGCCGAGGCGCACCTCGGGTCCCCAGCGGGCGGACGAACGGCCCGGGGTGGGGCCCGGCTCCAGGTAGAAGGTGTAGCCGTTGGCGCGGGCCAGCTCGGTGACGTACTGCAGGTCGGTGCCGGTCTGGTAGTGCACGCGGAGGTCCTGGTGCGGGGGCTGGGCCACCTTCTCCGTGTAGACGTCGGGCCGGATGCCGTAGTCGGAGTAGCGGCGCAGGATCGCCAGGACTCGCTCGGAGGGCGGCAGGTTGGGGTAGCGGTCGGTGCGCTCCTCCAGGTCCATCAGAAGCGTCAGGTCCTCGCCGGTGACAGTGAGGGTGGAGTGGCCGGGGCGGTTGCTGGCGCCGACCTCCTGACGCACGATCAGGCCGTCGAGGAGCACGTCGGGGGTGCCCTTGACGGTGACCGTGACGATGATCCGGGTCTTCGGGTCGAAGAACCCCTCGGGCAGGAGCTGCCGGCTGATGACACCGTTCTTGGTGAGGTCGAAGGCGAGCTGGAAGCCGCTGCGTTCGCCCGCGGTGGCGGTGATCTGGGCGGACAGCAGCGCTTCGGTGACCTCGGCGGGGACGGGTCGGGTGAGTTTCGGTCCCATGCGGAGGGTGATGTGTACGGGGCCCTGGCCCACGGGCAGGTCAAACACGCCGCTCTCCCCTGCCGCCGGGGAGCCCGCCGGCGAGTGGGATGTCGATGACACGGCCGGCCTCGTCGGTCAACTCGCGGGGGTCGAGTACGGGGTTGGCGTCAGCGATCTGCCACCACTGGGCGGGGTCGCCGAAGTAGCCCTGGCCGAGGAGGTCGGGTCGCTCGCCCGCGCCGACGGTGTGGGGCTGGGTCTCGTCGTCGAACAGGTCGAGCGGCGGCAGCAACCGGCGCTTGGTGTAACGGACTTCGGTGCCGTCGGGTCGGCGGTGCACACCGATCTCGGCGTCGTGGTAGCGGCTGGTACGGGGGTAGGGGTGGGCGCCCGGTATGGCGTCCAGGGCGCTCTCGTACGGCTCGATGTCGGGCATGGTGGTCTACTCAGCCCCTTCCGGTCACTGCGTTGGTTCCGGTGAACCCGAGCGATCCCAGGCTGCCGCCGCGGGCGGCTGCCGCGAGGCGCTCCTTCTGTGCGAGGTGCGCCAGGTAGAGGTCGGCGCCGCGGTGCCCCACGGGCAGGTCGCTGACGGTGAGGATCTTCATGCCGATGCTGAGCGAGGCCCTGATCGGGTTCAGGTTCACGTCGAACGCGGACTCGTTGATGGACAGTTCGGTCAGCCGCACGGGCATGACCCGCTTGCTCCCCCAGGTGAACAGCGTCAGCGGCATCTCGATCGGGCTGATCTCGATGGTCCCCTTCTGCGCCAGCCGCATGGCGGCGCGCAACTGGGCCGTGGTCGGCTGCACCAGCATTTCGAGCGTGGCGAGCTGGGGGTGGATGCCGTCGGGCGCGGCGATCTCCAGCTGGTCGGTGGCGTCGATCTCGGCGGTGAACTTCCAGGTCTCCTGGGCGGGACCCTTCAGCCGCAGTGCCTCGTTCCGGTCCCCGCTCCCGGCCCCACCGCCTGAGGCGTCCCCGCTGTCCCCGGCGGTCTGCGGCGAGACGCTGCGCTCCAGGGTGTCCGGGTTGAACTGCAGCACGATGACCCGCTGGGGGGTGCCCCGGTCGGGGTCGACCACGACTATTCCGGAGCGGATGGGTTTGGGGATGTCGGCGTAGCGGGTCACAGGCGCTCCTGGAGTCGGGTCCGCAGCTCGGCGTAGTCGTGGTCGGGGAAGGACCGCGGAAAGACCTCCAGCATTTCTTTGAGGCCTCCGGCAACGGATGTGAACCCCGGGTCACCGAAACCGGTGTCGCAGTAGAGGTACTGCCAGCCGATGGTTCCCTTGGTGATGAGCAGGATGTCGAGATATGCCGCGTAGCCCAGCTCCATGGGAATGGCGCCCTGACGCATGTCGAGGTACCAGACCTCCGGATTCGTCGCACCGGGCACAATCCGTAGGGCGGCCATGCGTCCGGTGCCGCTGCGTGGCGTGTCGTCGAAAACCCTCAACTCCCGGTGGAGAGCCCGCTCCTCGTCGTCGGAACCCTCCCAGGTGTGGTGCAGACTCCGCCCCGCCATGCTCCCGTACACATGCTTGAGGTCGATTTCTCCGACCAGCTCGGTGTCCGGACTCGAAGAGCGCCAGTGCGCCTCGATGCGATTGAACCGGAAGAAGTGCTCCCGGATTTCGGGTACGAGTGACAGTTCGCTGTCCCGCGCCAGGCCCTTGAAGACCCTGTCCACATCGCCGAGTATTTTGGAGATCGTGCCGAACCGGGCCTTCGAGACGGTCAAGTCCGGGCATTCTCCCAGGTCACGCAGCATGTCGGCGCAACGCCGCTCATAAGGGAACTCGTAGTTCTCATCGGTACTCATGACGGTTCTTCGTCTTTCCACTTGACCTTGCCCTGGGCGTCCAGCGCGAAGAGGTTTTCGAGCATGGACTCCAGATTTCCCATGAAGTAACCGCCGCCCTTGTCTTCTCGGCGCTCCCTCATGAGCGCCGCGACCTCGTCCGCGTTCTCGAACTCCCCGCCGTTCTCCGTGCGAACAGCCAGGAGGTGGTCGGCCAGGGACCGCTTGCACTTCAGCATATTGCCGATGATCTTGTGGCCGTCCTCGTTGATGTGGAGCTTCCCCGACTCGTCGCTGCCGGGCGGCTCGACCTTCTGCGGAAATTCTTTGACCGCCGACTCGATTCTTTTCCAGTCACCGGGTTCCCGGCCGGTCCCCCGGATCGGCTCGTACCGCCCGTAGGCCGACCGGATGTAGCTGGGGAAGTCGGTGAATTCCGGGTCGCTCGTGTGGTCGAACCTGACGTCGGTCTCGTACCAGATGATCCGGTCCGCCTTCGACTCGGCGTCGCTCTGGATGGCGTTGTACGCGAAGTTCTCGATCTCGTTGAGAAACTTGATGTTCGTCCTGATGCCGCGGGCGGGAACGAGATTGTTTCCGACCGCCCTGCCGCCCAGGCGCTCGGGCAGCAGATGCATCCGCACCCAGGCGCCTTCTCGCCCCAGGCCGTTTTTCTCGATGTAGTCCCAGCCGGGGGGCTGCCCGTCCTTCGCCAGCCTCGCGTCCTCGCCCGGACCGCCGAACACCGTCTTCGAACGCTCGCCCAGGAACTCCGACAGATGCCCCGTGGCACGCCGATCCGCGTAGTCGGGGTACTGGGGATCCGGAATTTCGTTGAAGCGGCGCATACTCGCGGCCTCCGCGACCTCGGCCATCGCCGCCCGCAGCTCCGCACGGTCCGGGTTCCAGCGGGAGCGCTCACTCTTGGGCACCCTCGCCGGAATCCGGTCGTCTATCTCCGCCGCCTTCTTGTGCCACAGCGTCATCTTCTTGATCGCCTTCGACTGCTCGGCCTTCTGCGACGCGTTGGACTGCCGTGCGACGTCGCGCCGCCAGTCGGCCAGGAAGTTCGGCACCTCCGTCGGGATGCTGTGGACGAAGAGGTCCGCTCCCCGGCCACGGCCGTGGAACCTCAATGTGTGCAGTTCCCCGCCCTCGTCGCGGAAGCGCGCCTTCGGCCGTTCGAGAGTGGTCATGGGATCGTTCTGCTTCCGCACCCGCTCCCTGTCGTGCCGTTTGGTGCGGCGGTCCCGCAGCCGGTCGTGGCGGCGTCGCCACTGGTCCCGCATACGGCGTACGCGGTCGTTGAGCCGACGTCCGAGCCTCCTGCCCTTGCCGTAGAGCCTGCGTCCGGCCCGACGCACCCTGTTCACGGCCGACTTGACCGTCTGGCGGGCGCGCCTGATCCGGCCGGGACGATCCCTGTCCCGCCCCCTGTCGTTGTCGTCCCTGTCCCTGTCCCTGTCCTTGCCCGTGTCCTTGTCCGTGTCGTGACGCCGGTCGTCCCTGTGGTCCCGGTCCGGGCGGCGGTCATCCGTCCGATGCCTGCCGTCCGGACGAGCACTCCTGGTGTCGCGGTCCCGGTCGTCGTCCGTACGGTCCGTGTCCCGACGGCGGCGGTCGGGTCGGAGCGTGTCCTTGGCCGGGCCGCGACGCGCCGGCCCGCCGGCGCGGTCGTCCCGGTCCTCGTCGCGCCTGCGCCGTGCGGCGTCCCGCTCCCGGCGCCTGGCCGCGTTGACCTCGCGGCCCTCCTCGCGGCGTTCCTCGTCGTCGCGGCGCTTCTTCGGCCTGGTGGTGTGCGCGGGGCGCGGCTTCTTCCCGGGTGACGAACGCTTGCCGGGGGCCGGCTTCGACGGCGGGCGGGACGTCCTGTCGGAGGAGGGCTTGCGCGGGGCCGGACGGTTGTCGGTGGGGCGGTCCGACGCGCGATCGGCCGGGCGGTTCGGGGCCGGGGTCCGGGCCTCGTCGGGCGTGGGCGCCTGGTCCTTGGGCTTGGAGGGTGCTCCGGGCTGGTCGGGGTCGTCGGACCGGCCCGGCTTGTTCTTCTTGCCGCGGATGTTCTTCAGGATGTCGCCGAGCTTGTCGGTCACCTTGCCCATGAAGCGGCTGACGCCCTCGATCAGGAACGTGTAGACCAGCTCCAGCAGCGCGACGACCCCCGCCGCGACCGCCTTCGCGAACGGCAGCGCGCCGTTGCCGCTCTTGACCGACTTCAGGAAGTCCATGAACAGGCCGAAGGCGGCGAGGATCTCACTGAGCGCGCCCCAGGCGGTCTGCAGGGCGTCGATGACCGCCATGACCCAGCCCACGCCGGGAATCAGCTTGGCGACGACCTTCTCGACGACCATCACGCCGATGATGACCGGGAGTTGGGGCAGCGCGGCGTCCCAGGCCATCTGGCCCATCTCTGCCACGGTGACGCCGCCGTCGAGCAATTCCTGGAAGTCCTCCAGCGGGACGCCGATGATTTCCTGGACCTTCTGGTCGAACCAGGCCTTGACCGCCGTCTTGATCTCGTCGAACAGGTACTCCCTGGCACCGGTGTCCGCGGCGGCCCCGGCCTTGCTGATCCAGTCGCCGGGATCGGAGACGACGTCGTTGAAGATGGCGGCCCACTCGCCGAGGCCCTCGACGACGGCGGCCCCGAACTCCAGGGCGCCGACGGTGACCGTCTTCGCGACGTCGACCGCCGCCAGCAGACCGGTCTCCAGTACGTCGAGCCCGGCGAGCAGCGCACCGCACAGACCGTCCAGCAGCTTCCCGGCGACCTCCTTGAGGGCGTCGGCGTAGTCATTGACCTTCTTCACTGCCCAGTCGCGCGCGCCGTTGATGGTGTCGCGCCACTTGTCGCGCATCGCCGGGTAGTCGGCGAGGAGTTCGTCACCGAGGGCGATGAGGGCGTCGGCGAAGTCGTTGATCTGCTCCACGACCCAGTTGCGCGCCGCGTCGATGAGCTTGAAGACCTGCTGCTTGAACTTGTCGATGAGCTCGGTGACGGCCTTACGTGCCTTCTCGAAGACGCTCTTGATGGCGTTCTTGAGTTCCTCGAAGAACTCTTTCAGCTTGTCGATGGCCTCTTCGAGCCAGTTGTCGGCGTCGCCCTTGCCCTCTTCCTGCTTCTTCTCCGCCTCGCGTTCGGCCTTGGTGTCCTCGTCCTCGATCTTCTTGTTGTCGTCCTCGGTGCGCTTGTCGACGTCCTTGTCGGTCTCCTCGTCCTTGTCCTTGATGTCCTTGCGGACCTTGTCGTACTTCTTGCCCTTCTTGTCGTCTATCTCCCCGACCTTGTCGTCCTGCTCCTTGCGCCACTTGTCGCGGGAATCATCGATTTTGGTCCGGCCCTGCTCACGCGTGGCGGCCTGGCGCTCGCTGTTGGACGAGACCTCCCGCTGGAGATCCTGGTCGTGCCCCCGCTTGTCGTCCTGCGCCTTCTTGTCCTTGGTCCGGCGTTCCTGCGTCATCTTCTGCCGGCCGTCGGCGAAGCCCGCCTTGATCTGCGGACCACGGTCGTGCTCGGCCACGGCGGACGCGGACTCGATCGGCACACCGCTGGACGGCTTGCGCGCGCCGCCCGCTCCGGCACCCTTGCGTCCGCCGCCCGCCACCTTTCCGGTCAGGGTCTCGTCGGGGACGTCCGGGTAGATCTGGTCCTCGCCCATCGGCCGGGCCGCGTCGTCACGGCCGGCCCGGTGCAGCTCGGTCTTCCGCTCGTCGAGCTTCTGTCCCTGCTCGTCCGTGCGCTGCGGATCCGAGTCGTTCTCCAGCGGCAGCCTGGGGGCGTCGCCCACCCGGGCCTTCTTCAGACCCTCGTCCTCGGTCGGCAGCTGCAGGATCGAGTCGATGACATCGTCGAGCGGCAGGATCTCCTTGAGCAGCTTGCCGAACAGCTGGGCGCCGATCGTGACAGCGATGTCCCACCAGCTCGGTTCCGGCGCGTTCGCGCCGGGGGCCTCGCCCTCCGGTTTCTGCTCACCACTGATCTCGGGCGTCTTGCCGCGGGCGGCCTCGGTGCGCGCGACCTTCGCGTTGGTGTAGGTCCCCGAAGCCGCCGCCTTCGGGCCGCCCGGCACCGTACGCGGGGAGCCGGACGGCCGCTGGGTCTTCGGCGGAGCCTTGCGCAGCGCCCCGCGCTCCTTCTCCACCGAGCGGCCCACGGCGCCGTCGACGCCCTTCAGCGTCTCCAGGGCCTGGTGGGGCTTGAGCGACCCTGCCGTGGCCAGCCCCGACTCGGGCGTGGCGTTCGAGACATCGGGGGCCGGAGCTTCCTTCTTCGACTTCGCCGGGCGGGACGCACCGGCCCGGCCACCGCCACGGGCACCGCCGCGCACGGGTGCCGGGGCCGAGGACGAGCGGCTGCTTCCACCGCCGCCTCCACCGCCTCCGCTGCGGGCCTTCTTGGCCACCTGCCGGGCGGCCTGCCGCTTTGCCCCCGTCGGCTTGTTCTGTGGGGCGGCGCCCGCTGCTGCCTTGGACGCCGTGGAGTTCGAGGGGCCCGCGGCCTTGGGTGCGTTGTCCTTCGGCTCCGTTCCGGCGGACATGGGGTAAGGGCCGTTGCCCGGCGCCAGTTTCGGTGCGGAGGACGGCCCCGGAGCGGACACCTTGTCAGGTCCGGTCGTCGGCCCGGCCTCCGTTACGGGGCCATTGCCCTCACTCACACCTGACGTCTCAGGAGCCTCCGCGGCGTCGGGGTCCTGCGTGTCCTTGCCGGTCGTGTCCTTGCCGGTCGTGTCCTTGCCGGAGGCGGATTCCTGCTCGGTACCGGACCGGCCACCGGTCTGCTCGGCCCGTGCGCGGTCCGTGTCCCCGGCGCCGGTGCTCTGCCCACCACGGGGACCAGCCGAACCAGCAGAACCAGCACCTGTACTCGACTGCGAGGAGCCGGAGGCGGTGCTCCCCGCTTGTCCGCGCCCGTCCTCGCCGGCCTTCGCCAGCCGTTCGGGCGGTGCCGTCTCACCGCCTGCCGCCGGCCCCGGAGCGCCCGCGCCGTCGTCCGCCGTGCGCACCGCCTCGTCACGGCGCCTGGCCTCGGCGTCCTCCCGGTGCTCGTCCGCCTGCTCCTTGTCCCGCTCGGCCTCATGGCGACCGGTGATGTCCGGGGCGGCCCGGCCGTCCGGGGCGGAGCCGCCCGAGAGCGTGCTGCCGGGTGGCTGACCGGAATCGCCATCCCGCTCGGCGGTCGGGTCGGCCTGGAGGTCCTGAAGCTGACGGTCCTCGTCCTGCCGGTGCCCCTCGCGCTTGTCGTCCGACCGGTCCGCCGCGGGGGTCGGAGCCTGTTCGGGGGCCATGGGCCCGCCGGCCGGGTCCTCGTCGTCCGTCGGTCGAGGGTTCGGCTTGACCGGACTCAGAGCCGCAGGAGTCGAGGTATCGCTTTCGAACTCAGCGGTCGTGTCCTCACCGCCGGACGCCCCGGACGCGCCGGACGCCTGGTCCTCGCCGTCGTCCCGGTCGTCCTCCGCGTCGAGGTCCGACGATTCGCCGACCAGCCCCAACGGCTCGTCGTCCGCGCCCTCTTCGTTCTCCGGATCGCCCAGGGAACGGCCCGTGCCGAGGTCGTCTCCGGTCCTGGCCTTCTCGCCCGGTTCGGCCCCACTCCTGTCCACGGCTGCCGGGGCATCCGCGGCAGCCCGGCCGGCGGCGGGGCCTTCGGCCAAGTCCTCGCTCTGCTGAGACTCCTCTTCGGCGGCCTGCCGCTGCGCCTCCTGGGCGGCCTCCTCCTCGGAGCCCTCCGCCTTGCGCTCCTCCCGCTGCTCCTCCTTCTCCTTCTCCTCGGCGCCCGCCGCGTCCTTCGTCTCGCCCTGTGCGTCCTTCTCGTCCTCCTCCGCGGAGGTGTCCTTCTCGTCCTTCTGTGACCGGGACCGGTCCTGCTGCCGCTCGGCCGCCTCGCCCTGGCCAGCCCCCTCTTCATGCTTCTGATCCTGGTCCTGAGGCGCCGTGCCCTTGCCGTCCGCGTCGGCGCCGTCCCGGCCGCCGGGTGCGTGCGGCTCGCCGGTCCTCCCGCCGCCTTCTCCAGGCTTCCCGCTCTGCGGGTCCCGGCCGTCGCCAGTGCCGCCGAGTCGCCCGGCCTCGTCCCGCCGGTCGTCCGATTCCGCCGCATCGCGCTCGCGTTCCTGGGCGATCTCCTCCGCCTCGCCGGGGACGGCAGCAGGTGCCGAGGCCGCGTCCAGAGGCAGCGGTCCCTGTTCCTGCTCCTCGACCAGGTCCAGCAGCCGGTCGACGACCGGTGCGGGCAGCCGTACCTCCAGCCGGTCGAGAACGCTGTCCTGTACCTCCGGTGCCAGCCGCGCCAGTTGGATCCGTACCCGGCCGGAGCGATCCTCCGGGTCCCCCCGCAACGATCGGACGAGCCCGTTCGCCAGCCGGTCGACAAGCGTGGCGGGATCGAGCGCCTCCATACGGCGGCGGTCGGCGTCCACGGTCGCGTACCGCAGCCACCCCGGCGTCGCCTGACCCTCCTCCACCTGGACGTCCGGCTCGGGCCCCTCGGGACCGGCGGCATTCGGCCGTACGACCTCAAGGGCCGCCGACTCCGCCTCGCGCTCGATCGCCTGCTGCGGCAGACTCACCGCACCCATGTCGCGCCCGGCGCGCAACGCGCCAAGACCGTGAGGGTTCTGCACGGTGTGCAGCAGTTCGTGGGCGAGGAGCCGGCGGCCCTCGTCGGTGCCCGGCTTGAACGCGCCCTCACGGAAGAAGACGTCCTGGCCGACCGCGACCGCGTCCGCGCCCACCAGCTCGGTCAGCTGCCCCGCGTCCCGGCCGGTGTGCAGCCGTACGCGACCGAGGTCGTGGCCCAGCTGCTCCTCCAACTCCCGTCGTACGCCGGGGTCGAGGGGCTGTCCGGCGCCGCTGACGATGTTCTTCGGTTCGGGTGTACGGGACTTGGCGGCCCGTTCCTTGCGCCTGCGGCGCCGCTGCTCGGCCGACTGCTCCGAACTGGCGTCCTGGGTCGGGGAGTTGCCTCTCACTGCGTCACCTCCCCATGGCCACTCAGGCCTTCGTGCACCGCGCGTGCCAGCTCCTGGCCGAGCCGTCGCGCCGACAGCCCGGCGGGCAGCGGCGGCAGCCCGGACAGCGCGTCCAGGGTCACCCCGCCCCGCTCGGCGGCCAGCGGCACGCCGTGTTCCCTCACCAGCCGGGTGAGTTCGCGCTCAAAGGCCTCGGACACCCGGTCGGGGTCCGCCCGGAACCCGTCGAGGACGAGTTCGCCGACGTTCACCCGGATCGCGTCCGGCCGCCTGCCCGCACCGCCGTTCGCGTCCCTGCCCGCTTCCCTGCCCACTCCCGTGTTCACACCCATCCGCGGACCTCCCCGGGCGTGAGGGAGCGCTCCAGCTTGAGGTACTCGGTACGGGCCGCCGCGAGCATGTGCCGCATCTGCAGGCGGTCGCCCTCCTCGGCGGCGAGGAAGGCGCCGGAGAGGGCGATGTTGCGGATCGAGCCGCCCGCGACGGTCAGTTGGGCCAGCAGCTCCGGCTCGATGCCCTTCACCGGGGTCTGCGGCGGCAGCACGCGGCGCCAGATCTCGGCGCGCTCGTTCTCGGCCGGGAACGGGAAGTCGACGATGAAACGGATCCGTCGCATGAACGCCGTGTCCAGGGCCTTCTTCATGTTGGTGGTGAGGATCGCGAGACCCCGGTACGCCTCCATGCGCATCAGCAGATAGCTGACTTCGAGGTTGGCGTACCGGTCGTGGCTGTCCTTGACCTCGCTGCGCTTGCCGAAGAGGGCGTCGGCCTCGTCGAACAGGAGGAGCGCGCCCCCGCGTTCGGCGGCGTCGAAGACACGACGCAGGTTCTTCTCGGTCTCGCCGATGTACTTGCTGACCACCTGGGACAGGTCGATGACGAAGAGGTCGAGGCCCAGCTCCTTGGCCATGACCTCCGCAGCCAGGGTCTTGCCGGTGCCGGAGCCGCCCGCGAAGAGCGCGGTGACACCGAGGCCCCGGCGCAGGGTCGCGGCGAATCCCCACTCCTGGTGGACCGTTGCCCGTTGCCGCACATGCGCGACGATCTCCCGCAGCACGCCGGCCTGCCGCTCGTGCAGCACGAGGTCGGTCCAGCCAGCGTCCGGCTCGATACGGCGGCCCAGCTCGTCCATGCCGATCCGGGCCTCGTTCATCCCGGCCCGCCAGGCGAGTCGCACGGGGTCCGGCTCGTCCCCGGCGGGCAGATCGCGGCGTACGGCGGCAGCGGCGGACCGTACGACATGGGGTGGCAGCTGGAACTGCGCCACCAGCGACCGCAGTTCACCCTCACCGATCTCGGCGATGTCCTCGAACGCCCCCGTCCACAGGCCCAGTTGTTCCTCGTCGTTCAGATGCGGCACCGTCACCCGCTCGCCGCGCGGCCGGTCCGTCTGTCGCGGGTCGGAGCTCGACACGACGACGGGAACGGCGGCCCCGGCCAGAAAGGCGTCGGTCGCCGCGTGCTGGTCACGGTCGAGTTCGCCGGCCTCGACGAGCAGGGCGGAGGGCAGCAGGATCGCCTCGCGCTGCCACAGCCGGGCCAGCCGGTCGCGGTCGCCGGGGGCGGTCGGGATGTCCTCGGCGTTCATCGCGTACAGCGAGAGCCCGGAGCGGGCAGCCGCGACGGCGGCGATGTCGGCCCGGCTGCGCAGGTCGCCGCCGACCACCTCGACGAGCAGCGGCGCGTCCGGCCGCGCGCCCGTCGTCCAGCCCGCGGCGACCCGGCTCGCGGCCAGGTCGTACGACGGCGGAAGCTCCTCCGGGACCGGGGCGCGGCGCAACTGGCCGTGCAGGCGGGCGTCCAGATAGGGCGAGCCGAGAAGGAAGTGCAGAACGCGCTCGTCGAGCCGCAGGCGGGACATGGTCAGGCGCGAGTCGTCGTCCAACTCGACGACACGCCAGCGCCGCAGGGGTGCGACCGGAGTCAGCGCACTCCAGTGCGGCTCGGCCAGCGCGGCCAGCGCGAGCGAGAAGGTGGGGTACGCACGCTCCGTGTCGCCACTCGCGGCGGCACAACGCGCTGCGGTCGTCGCGTCCAACTCGTAGGCGGCGGTGAGGAGTACGAGGTCGCGCTCGAACGGGGTGAGGCCGAAGCAGGCGACGAGCGCGTCGAGGGGGCCCGTCGCCGGACCCGACTGACCCACCTGACCCGCCGGACCCGCTGGACCCGCTGGACCCGCTGGACCCGCCTGATGCCGTACGGGACTGTCGGCGCCGTCCGGCCTACCGGACCCGGGCCCGGGCCCATCGCCGCTTTCAGGGCCGGAGCCCGTGCCCCCGCCTGTGTTCGGGTTCGCGCCCGCGCCCGCCGACTCGGTCACGCGGGCCGCATGGGCGTCGACACGGGCGAGGACGCGGCGGATCTCCGCAGTCAGGGTCAGGGCCGGGCTGTCGCCCGGTGTGCCCTCCGTTCCTTCCGTACCCCCCGTTCCTCCCGTGTGCGTCGCGCCCGTCTCGTACGTACCCATGCCCTCACCTGCCCCCGTCGTCCGCACTCCGCCTCACCGCTCCGCGCGGTCGGGGCCGTCGTCGGCTGCCGGGGAGCCCGCCGTGCCCTTGGCCGTACCTCGCGGGGACCTGCCCGCCTGGGCCGTCTTGTTGGGCTGCGTCTCCTTGCGAGCGCGGGCCGGTGCCTTGGCGGCGGCCTTCACCGGTGCCTGCGCGGGCGCCTTGGTCGACGTCTTGGCCGACGCCTTGGCCGGTGTCCTGGCCGATTCCTTCGCGGGCTTCTGCGCGGGCACCTTCTCGGCGGACTTGACGGGTGCCTTGTCGGGCGCGTTGTCGGCGGCCTCGACCGTCTTGGCGGGGGCGCCTGCCGAGGCGCCACCCGCCCCCTGCGGCTGCGCACCGAACGGCAACACCCGCACCGACGACCGCTCCACCGGCTTGGCCGCCACCGGCTTCTCGCGGCCCTCGATGAAGACGAGCGCCGCCTGATAGACCACCGACAGGGTGTACGGGGTCTGGTGGAGCATCCCCCACAGCTTCGAGGTCTCGTCGATGTCCATCGACGTGGGCGTGAATCGCACCCGCTGTACGGCCTCGGCGAGGTCGCTGTCCGCCAAGTAGGGCTTCTCCCCGGCGAGTTCGACGATGTCCTTCGGCAGGACGGGTATCTCGTGCAGGGTGCGCACGACGGAGCCGATCAGCCGCTGTCCGACCAGTTCCGTCTCGTCGCCGTACGCACTGATCAGGAAGTGCAGGTCCAGCGCCGCCGCGGCCCGCTTGCGCAGGGTGCCGTCGGCCGCGCGGGTCGGCAGGTCGTTTCCCCGCTGCGAGGTGTTGGGCGTGACCTGGTAGAGGAAGACGGTGACCGTGGGTTCGGCGGGCGGGTCGGCCGACGGCTTGCGCGGTTCGACCTTGACAGCCATGTCGATCTCGGGCTGCAGGTTGGCCTCGATCAGCAGGGCGAGGGCCTGGGTGACGTGGGCGATGGCGAGTGCGTTGCTCATGACGTCAGTTCCTCAGTCCCACTTGTTCGTTCCTCAGTCCCACTTGTCCGCTTCTCGATCCCGCCGGTCAGTTCCTCAGTCCGGCCGGTCCGTTCCTCAGCCCCGCCGGTCCGTCGACCGTGCTTCGGCGCGTGCCTCACTCGCGCCCCCTCGCCAGGTAGTCCGCCAGACTCACGCTCGCCGCAGGGCGCCCGGCGGCGGCGGGCCGTCGGCTCCCGTTGCCCGGGGCCGCACCCGCCGCCGTCACTTCGAGGCGGCCGATCTGCACCTGGACCACCTGCTCGCCGCCGCGCCCGGGCCGTCGGCCCGCGGCCTGTCGTACGGCGTCGCGGGCCGCCGCCGTGTCCGCGGCGCTGGGTCGCAGCGCGGCGGACACGGCGGCAGGGGAAGCGACGTCCGTGCCCGAGGGGCGGGACACGGACACCGCGCTCGGGGAGGCGGCCCGCGCCGGCTCGCCCCGCCCGGCGGTACGCCGCGCGGACGTGGGAACCGGCCGCGGGGCCGGTGCGGCCGAAGCGGCGGGCCTCAGCAGTGGCGCCTCGGACAGGTCCCGCGCCACGGGCCCGAACACGACTGCGTCGGACGCCGGCCGCCCGGGCTGTACGACGGTCCGCTCGCGCTCTGTACGAAGCTGGATCTCACGCACCGACGGGCCGGCCAGGTCCCCGTCCGTGAGCGGCGGCCGGCCCGTGGTGGGCCACAGCGGTCCCGACGCGTCCGGCTCGGGCTCGGTGGCCCGTACCGCCTCGGCCCGTTCGAAGGGTCCGGCCAGTCGCGGCCGCAGGCGCACCACGTTCGAGTGCGGCACGGCGGCCGGGGTGTGCCGGGCGAGCAGCCGGTCGAAGAAGTCGGGGAAGTCGGGCGCCGGTGACGTCCCGCCTTCGTCGGCGCGCCCTCCCAGGGGGTCAGACATCGGCACACAGCTCCAGGTAGTAGCGGCGCCTCAGCGGGCTCAGCGCCAGGATCTCCGGCTCGCTCCAGCCGTACGCGGTGGCGAGCAGATGGACGTCGAGGAGCACATCGCGCGCCCAGGCGTCCAGTTCGGTCCACAGGTAGGAGGCGATGTCGAGTTCGGCGCGGGTGGCCGTTCCGCACTCGGGGCAGTTGATGTTGAGCGTGACGTCGGCGCCCGGGTCGGCCTCCTGTGCCGCCTCGGCGAGCCTGCGCTGCATCGCCTCGGGCAGCGCGTCGGCCAGGACGACCGTTCCGTCCCGCACCGCCGAGACGACGCACCGCGCCAGCAGGGCCCGCCGGGGTTCCGGGTGCCGGGCCGCCGCCGTCAGGTCGGCGACACTCGGCACCCGGAACTCGATCTCCCAGCCGTCCTCGGCGACCCGTACCGAGGACTCGGCGGGGGTACCCGCCGGCCGGGCCAGTTCCCCGGCGTCCAGGTCGAACTCCATGTCCTCAGCACAGGAGGAGCAGGGCAGGCGGACCTGCATCCGTTCGCCGAACAGAGCCCGGCGCAGCGTGAAGAGGTCGGCCTCCCGCTCGCCCACCGGCAGCGCGGACAGGGCCTCGCCCCCGGTGTCCGGGCGGGCGGCACGGTGCAGCAGCAGGGCACGTCCGGACGGCGCCTGGGCAAGCCCGGCCTCCCAGGTGGTGAGAAGTTCAGCCGCCCGAGTGTTCGTCATGCCCTCCCCCGTCCCGTACCGCTGCCACCGCAACCACTGCAACCACCGCAGCCACCGCAGCCCTTATGGCCTGTCCCAGGTCCTTCGACTTGCCCGCTGGTCAGGCGGGGTTGAGGAACGACGGTTCCTCCGGCTCGGGCACCTCGTAGTCCCGCTCCCAGCCCTCGCACTCCAGCTTCAGCGACTGGATGGCCACCGCGTTGGCGTTGGCGTCCAGTTCACCGAGGACCTGGTACTCGCTGGGCCAGGTCCGGTAGAGCTTGTGCGAGACAGCCACCTGACCGGCCTCGTTGAGGACCTGGATCACGATGTCCTTGCGGAAGTCGGCGAGGGACACCTCGGAGCCGAGGCCGGCCCCGACCTGCCAGACCTTGTTGGCCCAGCGGTCGAACTCGGGGTCGTGCGTGACCCCGCGCTCCAGCGTGACGCCCTCGAACTCGGAGCGCCCCGGCGACTTCCGCGGGGAGCTGGGGTCGCCGCCGTGCCGGTGCTTGACGACCTCGGTGGTCCGCTTCAGCGGACTGATCTTGCTGATGCCCGCGACCGTACGACCGTCCCACAGCACGAGGAACTTGAAGTTCTTGTAGGGGTCGAAGCGCTGGGCGTTGACAGTGAACTCAGCCATCGGTTTCCTTCACGTTCTCCCTCGTCGGGCGTCGGGTCTAGAGCTCGAACTGCCCGGACGTCTGCTGGATCCTGACGACCACGAATTCGGCGGGCCTGACCGGTGCGATGCCGACCAGGACGTTCACGATGCCGTTCGCGATGTCCTCGTCCGTCGTGGTGTCGTGGTCGCACTTGACGAAGTACGCCTCTCGCGGTGTGCCGCCCTTGAAGGCGCCCTGGCGGAAGAGCGTGTGCAGATACGAGGAGGCGCCGAGGCGGATCTGCTGCCACAGGTTCTCGTCGTTGGGCTCGAACACGACCCACTGCAGGCCGCGTTGCAGGCTCTCCTCGACGTGCAGCGCGAGCCGCCGCACCGACACGTACTTCCACTCGCTGTCGAGCGCGTCGGAGCCCTCCAGGGTCCGCGCCCCCCACACGAGCGGTCCCACCATCGGCATGGTGCGCAGGCAGTTGACGCCGAGCGGGTTGAGCAGTCCGGTCTCGCGGTCGGTGAGGTCGACCGTGAGCGAGTGCACGCCCGCGAGCCGTGCCTCGGTGCCGGCCGGTGCCTTCCACACGCCGCGCTCGGAGTCCGTGCGCGCGTAGACGCCGGCGACCGCGCCCGACGGCGGGAACGAACGCAGCCGTCCGGTGAGCGGGTCGGTGAGCTGGAGGTGGGGGAAGTACAGGCCGGCGTGGTTGCCGCGTACGGCGTCGAAGGCCGCGAGTCCCGCGCGGGCGGTGTCCACGCTCACCCAGGTGCCGGGCGCGTCGACGAGGAGGAAGATCCGCCGTTCCTGGCAGAGTCGCTGGGCCGCGGAGACGACCGTGATCGCGTCCTCGGTCGACTCGTACGCCGCCAGTTCGGGCAGGACGAGGAGGTTGACGTCCGCGACGCCGCGCAGCGCCTGGATGCCGGTCTTGTCGGTCTCACTGCCGACGAGGTCGCGGGGGCCGGGTGCCTCGCCGTCCTCGCCGTCCTCCAGCGGGAAGACGGGCGGGTTGACGGAGGCTTCCAGGCCCAGGTCGTTGGCGCACTCGCCGACAAAACGGACGACGTCCTCGGGGTCGGTGGAGCCCGCGACGACCTGGAGGCGCCTGCCGAAGGCGGTGACCTCGGCGCCCGCGAAGGCGTGCCGGCCCGGCGCGTCGGGCAGCGCCCGCAGCTTCCGCTCCAGGAGCAGGGCCAGCTCGGTCACCGTGGCGGGGGCTTCGCCGTCGCAGTCGGGGTCGTACAGCGTGAACTCGCGCTCGACCTCACCGATTTTGACGGTCAAGTCGACGGCGAGGTCGGGCAGTTCGTGCCCGAACGGCTTGGAGACGGTGCCGGACGGGTCGGGGCGGCCCTCGCCCACGGCCTCGACACGGATGAGCCGCGATCCCGCGTTGATCACGGTCGGCGCGTGCCGGCCGTGCGAGGTGTCCATCGACAGACCGGTGAAGCTCTCGCGGGCCTCGCCCTTGGCGTCGTACACGCGCAGGTTGAAGGTCTCGTCCGGGCAGGGTGTGTCGTAGTCGACGGCGACGCGCAGGCCGTTGCCCCACACGCCCGGTTCCTTGGCGTGCACCTCCAGGACGGGGCACTCGCTGTGGCCCTCGGTGGACTCCAGGGTGACGAGGGCGGACTTGCCGCTGCCCGACCTGGCGACTCGGACGATCACGGCGACCGTGCCGCCGTTGCCGAAGAACTGGTGCACCGCGTAGCCGACGGCGCTCTGCGAGCTCAGGCCCCCGAAGCGGCGCTCGAACTCGGTGAAGCTCGTGACGCGCACCGGCTCGTTCAGCGGACCGCGCCGGGTGTGCCCCACGAAGGCGGTCACCGAGGTGGTGACGGTCGAGATGGTCCGTGCGCTGCTGGGAAGTTCTTCGACGTAGACGCCGGGATACGTCGGCCTGGCAGTGTTCACCGCGCTCATCGGCATTCCCCCTCCTAAATCCGTTCTCGGGCACCGGGTGAATGCACCAAGAGGCGGCAGAGGGGGGTGGTCTCGTCCGGCGGCACGCGGAGGTCTCCGGACGTGCGAGGGCACGCCGGTCCACGGAACCGCATCAGCTTCCCCCGTCAGTGCCCCGGCCGGACGGCCGTCCGGGGTCAAGCAGCACGCTTGTGACTCCTGATGCTCAAGTGCTCAACCCACGTTGGTGGTTCAGCAGTTGCGCATGCAAGGCAGGTTCACGCCACCCGTGGAGAAGGTTCGATGAAGGACACCGCGCACAGTTCGCACACGATGTACTCGTGTCGGGTCACCTGATTCACCGATTCGCCACAGGCCGTGGTGCAGCAGAATGGAGCGCATGCCCAGACGCACCCCGCACTCCCGCAACCAGCGCCGTTCCACCCCCGCGCGCAACCCCTCCTGTCCTTGCGGTCTTGGGGAGACGTACGACAGATGCTGTGGCCGATTCCATAGGGGTGAGGGCGCGGCACCGACAGCTGAGACCCTGATGCGCTCGCGCTACTGCGCGTTCGTGAAGTGCGATGAGGCGTACCTGCTGCGGACCTGGCATCCCCGCACCCGGCCGGCCCGCCTGGACCTCGATCCGGCCGTGCGCTGGACCGGCCTGGAGATCCTCGCCACCACCGAGGGCACGCCCTTCCACACCACCGGCACAGTGACCTTCCGAGCGACCTCTTCCGAAGGCGCCCTGCACGAACGCAGCCGCTTCGAACGCCTCGACGGCGCATGGGTGTACGTGGACGGCGACATCACCGACCAGGGCGTGACAGGCACGTAGGCACGTAGGCCGGAGCCGGCACCGGGCGGCCGCCCGCATCGGCGACAACAGCACCGAGCGGCCGGGCGGCCCGGCGGCAGCATCGGCAGGGCTCCCGCCGTCGCTCAGGGCGCTCAGGGCGCCCAGGTCCGTTCAGGTCTCCGGGCTGAGGATGTCCAGCTCCTGCAGCGCACCGAGCACGATCTCCCGCGTCAACGCCTCCGCACGAACCGCGTCGCCCCCACGCACCGCCTCCGCGACCTGCACGTGCAACGTGACCGCGGCCGGGTCGGGGTCCTCGAACATGACCTCGTGGTGGGTGCGCCCCGCCAGCACCTCGGCGACGACGTCACCGAGCCGGGCGAACATCTCGTTGCCGGACGCGTTCAGCACGATCCGGTGGAAGGCGATGTCGTGGACGAGGTACCCCTCCAGCCTGTGGCCGCGTGAATTGGCCACCATGCCGAGGGCGCACTCGGTGAGCTCGGCGCACTGCTCGGCCGTGGCGTGCCTGGCGGCCAGCCCCGCGGCGACGGGCTCGACGGCGCGGCGCAGCACGGTCAGCGAGCGCAGCTGGCGCGGCCGGTCGGCGCCCGCCAGACGCCACCGGATGACCTGCGGGTCGTAGACGTTCCACTCGTTCGCGGGGAGCACGGTGACGCCGACCCGGCGGCGGGACTCGACGAGGTGCATCGACTCCAGGACCCGGACGGCCTCACGCATCACGGAGCGTGACACCTCAAAACGCTGCGCCAGCTCGTCGGTGCGCAGAACGCTGCCGGGGGGGTACTCGCCCGCGGTGATCGATGGACCGAGGCTCTCCAGTACATGGCCGTGCAGCCCCCGGCCCGGTGTGCTCATGAGGTTCAGGGTACGAGGCGGAGGACCGGAACAAAAAGTCAGACTTATACGTCACAGACTCTTGAATTCATCTGACCTATGCGTTTCAGTGTCGTGACGGATGCGGCACCCGGATGTCTCATCCGATGTCGAAGAAGACAGCGAGGCAGCAGCAATGACTACCCCCCACGTCGTCGTGGTCATGGGCGTGGCAGGCACGGGCAAGACCACCATCGGGCCCCTGCTTGCGAACCGGCTCGGCGTTCCCTACGCCGAGGGCGACGACTTCCACCCCGAGGCCAACATCGCCAAGATGACGGCCGGCACGCCGCTCACCGACGAGGATCGCTGGCCCTGGCTGGAGGCCATCGGCGCCTGGGCGCACGGGCGGACCGGGCTCGGCGGCGTGGTCAGCAGCTCCGCGCTGAAGCGCGCCTACCGGGACCGGATCAGGTCTGCCGCCCCCGACGTCGTCTTCGTCCACCTCACCGGTGACCGGACGCTGATCGAGGACCGGATGGCGCACCGGAAGGGCCACTTCATGCCCACCGCGCTCCTGGACTCCCAGTTCGGCACCCTCCAGCCGCTCCAGGCGGACGAGACGGGTGTCGCCGTGGACGTCACCGGCAGCCCCGACGAGATCACCGAACGGGCCGTGACCGCACTGCGCGACCTCGCCCGGTAGCACCGGTAGCACCGGGCGCCCCTCGCTCCGACCGCGCCCTCAGACCTCTCAGCCGCCTCAAGCTCCCCTCCCACCCAAGGAAAAGCACCGTGACCAGACTCAGCGTCGAGATGCTGGCAGCGGATCCCGTCGAGCCGATCACCTCGGCGGGCCACGCTCAGCTGGGCATCGCCGTTCTGGCGGGCATCGCCGTCATCGTCCTGCTCATCACCAAGTTCAAGCTCCACGCCTTTCTCGCGCTGACCATCGGGTCGCTGGCGCTCGGTGCCTTCGCCGGAGCCCCGCTCGACAAGGCCATCACCAGCTTCTCGTCCGGTCTCGGTTCGACCGTCGCCGGCGTGGGCGTACTGATCGCACTCGGCGCGATCCTCGGCAAGCTGCTCGCAGACTCCGGCGGCGCCGACCAGATCGTCGACACGATCCTCGCGAAGGCGGGCGGCCGCTCGATGCCCTGGGCGATGGTGCTGATCGCCTCGGTGATCGGACTGCCGCTGTTCTTCGAGGTCGGCATCGTGCTGCTGATACCGGTCGTCCTGATGGTGGCCAAGCGTGGCAACTACTCGCTGATGCGCATCGGCATCCCGGCGCTCGCCGGCCTGTCCGTGATGCACGGGCTGATCCCGCCGCACCCCGGCCCGCTGGTCGCGATCGACGCGGTCAAGGCCAACCTCGGTGTCACCCTCGCCCTCGGCATCCTCGTCGCCGTCCCGACGGTGATCATCGCGGGCCCGCTCTTCTCCAGGTACGCCACCCGCTGGGTGGACGTCCCCGCCCCGGAGAAGATGATCCCCCAGCGCGCCTCCGAGGACCTGGAGAAGCGCCCCGGCTTCGGCGTCACCATCGCCACCGTGCTGCTGCCGGTCGTGCTGATGCTGGCCAAGGCGCTGGTCGACATCATCATCGACGACCCCGAGAACATGGTGCAGCGCGTCTTCGACGTGATCGGCTCCCCGCTGATCGCACTGCTCGCGGCCGTGCTCGTGGCCCTCTTCACCCTCGGCCGGGCGGCCGGGTTCACCAGGGACCGGATCTCCTCGACCGTCGAGAAGTCCCTCGCCCCGATCGCGGGCATCCTGCTGATCGTCGGCGCGGGCGGCGGCTTCAAGCAGACGCTGATCGACTCCGGCGTGGGCCAGATGATCCTGGACATCTCCAAGGACTGGTCGATCCCCGCCCTGCTGCTCGGCTGGCTGATCGCGGTGGCGATCCGGCTCGCGACCGGTTCCGCGACCGTCGCCACCATCTCGGCGGCCGGTCTCGTGGCCCCGCTCGCGGCCGACATGTCGACCGCGCACACCTCGCTGCTCGTCCTCGCGATCGGCGCCGGTTCGCTGTTCTTCAGCCATGTGAACGACGCCGGGTTCTGGCTGGTCAAGGAGTACTTCGGCCTGAGTGTCGGCCAGACCATCAAGACCTGGTCGGTCATGGAGACCATCATCTCGGTGGTCGCCGGAGGCCTGGTCCTGCTGCTGTCGCTCGTCATCTAGGACCTGTCAGGTAGGACCTGTCCGGCAGGACCTGTCAGGGCACACGGAAGTACGCCACAGAAGTCGGCCACGAAGGAGCACGGCGATGGCTCACCCTCTCTTCGACATCGGCGGCCGTACGGCGCTGGTGACCGGGTCCAGCCGGGGCATCGGCCTCGCGCTGGCCCGCGGCCTCGCGGAGGCAGGCTGCACGGTCGTGCTGAACGGCCGCGACACGGACCGGCTCACCGAGGCCGCGGCGGAACTGCCCGGCGAGGTGCACACCGCCGCCTTCGACGTGACCGACGGTCCGTCGGTGGCCGCCGGAATCGCGGACGTCGAGGGGCGGGTGGGTCCGCTGGACATCCTCGTCAACAACGCGGGAATGCAACTGCGGGCCCCGCTCCTGGAGTTCAGCGACGCCGACTGGCACCGCATCATCGACACCAACCTGACCAGCGCGTTCCTGGTGGGCCGCGAGGCAGCCCGGGGCATGACCGCGCGCGGTCACGGCAAGATCGTCAACATCTGCTCCCTGCAGAGCGAGGTGGCACGGCCCGGCATCGCGCCGTACGCCGCCACCAAGGGCGCGCTGAAGATGCTCACCAAGGGGATGTGCGCCGACTGGGGGCCGCACGGGATCCAGGTGAACGGGCTCGGCCCCGGCTACATCGAGACCGAACTCACCCAACCCCTCGTCGACGACCCGGAGTTCAGCGCGTGGGTCCGGCGCCGGACCCCGGCCGGCCGCTGGGGGCGTACGGAGGATCTGGTCGGCGGTGTGCTGTTCCTCGCCTCCCCCGCGGCGGACTTCGTCAGCGGTCAGGTGCTGTACGTCGACGGTGGCATGACCAGCGTCCTCTGAAGAAGCCGGAGCCGAGCCGAAAGGGGCTTTCCCGAGGCTCGGCAGAGGCACGACCGGTCACACCTGCCACACCCGACCCACGCCCCTCAAACGCGCCAGGAACCACACGAGCTTCCCAGAAGTCTCCCTCTACGCACGCTGATCATCGTTCGAAGCGGAAGAGAGAGCGACCTTGCAAAGCTCACCATCCCACCGCAGCCGCCGAACCGCACTGGCCCTCGGCGCCGGCGCCGCTCTGGCCACGACCATGGCCCCCTCGGCCCACGCGGCGGCGAAGTCGGCCACTGCCGAGACCGAGCACGACGTGGTCAGGGCCCTGGCCGAGCTGGAGCACACCCACTCCGCCCGCCTGGGCGTCTTCGCCCGCAACACGCGAACCGGCAGGACCGTGCGCTACCGCGCGGACGAACCGTTCCCGATGTGTTCGGTGTTCAAGACCCTCGCCGCCGCCGCCGTACTGCGGGACCTCGACCGGCACGGCGAGTTCCTGGACCTGCGGATCCGGTACACCGCGGAGGAGCTGGAGGAGGCGGGGGGCTCCCCCGTCACGGGCCGGCCGGACAACCTCGCCAACGGCATGACCGTCGCGCAGTTGTGCCACGCCGCCATGGCCCACAGTGACAACGCAGCGGCGAACCTGCTGCTCCGCGAGCTGGGCGGCCCGACCGCCATCACGCGCTTCTGCCGCTCGATGGGGGACACCACGACCCGCCTCGACCGGTGGGAGCCCGCGCTGAACTCTGCCGAGCCCTGGCGTACGACGGACCTCACCAGCCCCGCCGCCATCGGGCGGACGTACGCGAAGCTCGCCCTCGGCGACGCGCTCGTGCCCCGGGACAGGCGGCAGCTGACCGAGTGGCTGCTGGCCAACACCACGAGTACGAATCGTTTCCGCGCGGGCCTGCCCGAGGACTGGGCCCTCGGCGACAAGACGGGCACGGGCAAGTACGGCACCACCAACGACGTGGGCATCGCCTGGACGCCGGAGAGGGCACCCGTAGTGCTGGCCGTCCTGTCCACCACGTCCGGCCCCGACGCCCCGATGGACGAGGCGCTCGTCGCCAAGTCCGCCGAACTGCTGGCGGCAGCGCTGGGCTAGGCCCCTGCCGTCGCTACGACCCGCCGGCCCGTGCGCCTGCCCCTCTCAGATTCGGGGCGGGCGCCGTGGCGGAGCCAGGGATGGCTACGCGCTGGATGGCCGAGATCGTGGCCGGATGCGGCGGTCGGTCACACCGAGGCCGGCCGCTGGCGCGCTGCCCCTACTTGGTCGTGTGCGTGGGGTAGACCTCGACGTCGGTGTAGGCGCCCTTGATGTCCCCCGCGCCCGCGGGCCACTCCAGGCTCACGCTGTGCGTCTCGTTCGGGGGCGTGACCTGGATGTTGGTCGGGGACGCGAGGCTGCCGCCGGTGTTGTCGATGTCATAGGCGAGGTTGAAGACAGCGGCGTCGCCGGGCTTCAGGGTGGTGATACGCGGCTGGGCCTGGGCGCGCTCGATGGGGCTCGACGTGTTGTCGGCGTCCTTGATGTCGACGCCCGCGAAGCCCGTTGCCGAGCAGGTGGCCGAACCCCGGTTGATCATGGTGATGTCGATCACGCCGGAGGCCTCGTCGGGCGCGGCGTCCCTGGCGTCGATGGCCAGGTCCTCGGTCTTGCAGGACGCGACCTTGCCGCCGGTCTTCGTCGCACCGTTCACGGCGTCGGCGCCGGCGCCGGCCTCGGTGTCCTCACCGGAGGCCGACTTCGCGTTGCCGGCCTCCGAGCCGTCGGAGCCCGAGCCGCCCTCCTCCTTCGAGCCACCGCCGGCGGACGAAGAAGACGAGGAACCCTTGGAGGAGGAACCCTTGGAGGACGAGTCCTTCCCGCCGCCATCGCCGCCACAGGCGGTGAGCGAGAGGGTGGCGGCGACGCAGATGGCGGCGAGAGCAGTGCTGCGGGTGTACTTCACGGTGTTCCCTAGCGGTAGCGCGGTGCATGTGGTCTGAAGTATTTGTATCCCACACCGAGTTACAGGCACTTCTCCGCGACGTCTTCGTTCTGTCACAGGCGCCACCGACCTCACGGTCGCCCGCTGATCCTTCCGCGGCACCGACGCGAGGACGTCAGCCACGAACAACCCCAGCTTCGCCCGAGCCCGTTTCACTCATGCGCGTCCACACCACCGCCATGCCCCCAACAGGACCGTGAGACAGACCTGACGGAGTCCTCCTAGGGCCGCCAGAGCGGATGTTCCCGCTCCGCCCACTCGCGACTGACCTCGCCCGTCCGCAGACCCCGACGGGACTCCGGGCGGGTGAGAGCCATCCCGATGTGTCCCGCGAGGACGAGGCCGATGGTCAGCGCCAGCCAGTCGTGGACGAAGGTCGCGCTCGTGCGCCAGACCAGCGGGGCGAGGTGGGTGAACCACATCAGCAGCCCGGTGCCGAGCATGACCAGGACGGCGCCGGCGATCCAGGCCGCGTACGTCTTCTGTCCGGCGTTGAACTTCCCGGCCGGCCGGGACTCCGGCCGGGCGTCACGGCGCAGCGCGGAGCGCAGCCAGATCCGGTCGTGCGGCCCGAAGCGGTTGAGGAACCGCAGGTCCGCCCGGAAGGCGCGGGAGGCGAGCCCGGCGAGGACGGGCACCGGAAGCAGCAGCCCGGACCACTCGTGCACCCTGACGACCAGTTCCCGACGGCCGACGAGCTCGGCGAGTGGGGGCAAGTAGAGGCAACCCGCGGTCAGCACGCACAGGCCCATCAGGAGTGCCGTCGTCCGGTGCACCCAGCGTTCGGCGGGCGTGAAGCGGCGGACCCGCAGCGCACCCGCGAGGCGCTCTCCGGCATCCGGGGCCTGCGAGGCGTCCGTCTCAGGTGGTGTCATCGTCACGTCCGTTCGACCGGCCGACCCATGCGTCCACGTCGTAGCCCCGCTCTTCCCAGTAACCGGGGCGGACGTCCGATGTGACGGTGATACCGGAGAGCCACTTCGCCGACTTGTAGAAGTACATGGGGGCCATGTAGAGGCGGACGGGGCCGCCGTGGGCGTGGTTGAGGTTCTTGTCCTGCATGCGCAGGGCGACGAGGACGTCGGCGCGGCGGGCCTGGGACAGGGTCAGGCTCTCCGTGTACGCGCCGTCGAAGCACGTGAAGCGGACCGCCCCGGCCGAAGAGCGCACCCCCGCGGCGTCCAGCAGCCGGGACAGGCGTACCCCTTCGAAGGGCGTGTCGGGCACCCGCCAGCCGGTGACGCACTGGACGTCACGGACCATCCGTGTCTGCGGCAGGGCGCGCAGGTCGGACAGGGTGTACGTGGTGGGGTGGTCGACCAGGCCGTCGATCTTCAGGCGGTAGGAGTCCTCGTCCTTGTGCGGGACGGAGGAGGTGACCGAGTAGTAGCGGAAGCCGCCGCCGTTGGGGAGGAGGCCGGTCAGACCGGTGGGGTCCCTGTCCGCGGCGCCGCCGAGGAAGGACTCCAGGCCGCGCTGGAGGGTGGGCGCGGTGGCCACACCGAGGACGCCGAGTCCGAGCATCCCGAGCATGAGCCGGCGCCCCACCGGGGCGCCGCCCGCTTCGGATCCGCCCGCTTCGGGTTCACCCGCTTCGGGTTCACCCGCGGCCGCTGACGATAGTTCGGGGTTCACGCACTGATTCGAGCACCCTCGGCCCCCGGAAACCAGGGGCCGAGGGGGGTCGTCAGCGTTCCGTAACAACTTCCTGCGGTTTCCTCAATAACTTCCTGCGGTTTCCTCAGGAGTCCGTCCCGGCCGCCTTGTCCAGCTGGAACGCCTCGTTGCCGAGGCCGATCCCGGCGTACGCCTCGGGCTTGCGGGCGCGCAGGAACAGGCCCTGGAGGACACCCGCCACGGCCGCCAGCACGATGATGCCGGGCAGCACCCAGCTCAGCGAGGAGCCGGGGCCCGCGCCCACGAGGACGTCGAAGTCCTTGACGGTGTAGCCGGCGATGACGAGGAGCGAGAGCCCCGCGATCGCCGCGCAGGCGAGGCGCCGGGCCTGGGCGCGCCCGGCCCCCCGGCGGACGAAGAAGACGACGACGGAGAGCGAGGCCGCGGCCATCAGCACGATGACGCCGAGCGCGCCGACGTTGCCCATCCAGGTGAAGAGGTGCAGTACAGGTGCGGTCGGGTCGCCGACCGGCTTGTCGTCGGCGACGGCGAACGCCACGACGACCACCACGGCGACGGCCGACTGGAGCAGCGAGCCCGTGCCGGGCGCGCCGCTCGCGCCCGTGGTCCGGCCGAAGGCGGAGGGCAGCAGGCCTTCCCGGCCCATGGCGAAGGCGTACCGGGCGACGACGTTGTGGAAACTGAGCATCGCGGCGAACATGCCGGTCACGAACAGCACATGGAGCACGTCGGTGAACGTGCCGCCGAGCCGTGACTCGGTGAGGAAGAACAGCAGCCCGGCGCTCTGCTTCTGCGAGGCTCCCACGATCCCCGAGGGGCCCGCGGCGACGGTCAGCGCCCAGGAGCTGAACGCGAAGAACACGGCGACGAAGCCGATCGCGAGGAACATCACACGCGGCACCAGGATGTGCGGGCGGCTGGTCTCCTCCGCGTACACGGGGGCCTGTTCGAAGCCGAGGAACGCGGCGATGCAGAAGCACAGCGCGGTGCCGAGGCCCGCTCCCGTGAGGGTGTCCGGGTTGAAGGCGTGCAGCGACAGGCCCTCCTTGGCGGGATCGGCGACGGCCGCGATGTCGAAGATCACGACGAGTGCGACCTCGATGAGCAGCAGCACCCCGAGCACGCGCGCGTTCACGTCGATCTTCAGCCAGCCGAGGGCGCCGACGAGGAGCGCGGCCAGCAACGCCGGTATCCACCAGGCCATCTCGACGTCGAGGTAGGTGGCGAACAGGCCGGACACCTCGAAGCCGAAGATGCCGTAGATGCCGATCTGGAGCGCGTTGTAGGCGACGAGCGCGATCGCCGCGGCGCCCGAGCCCGCCAGGCCGCCGAGCCCCCGGGCGATGTACGCGTAGAAGGCGCCCGCGTTGTGGACGTGGCGGCTCATCTCGGCGTACCCGACGCTGAAGAGGACGAGCACGATGCCGAGCAGGACGAAGAGCAGGGGCTGGCCGACGATGCCCATCACCGCGAATGTAGTGGGCATGACACCCGCGACCACCATGAGCGGGGCGGTCGCCGCGAGGACGGAGAGCAGCAGGCCCCCCGTACCGAGCCGGTCGGAACGCAGGGCACGGTCCTGGCCCTTGAAGGTGCTGATGCCGCCGTCCGTGGCGGCCTGTCTGCTCGTGCTCGACGCACTCGTCGAGGTGTGCGAACTGCCCGTCGTCATGGCGGGGTTGTCCTTTCGGATTGCGCGGATGGCCGGGGGCGTCGGAGGGGCAGGGATGGGGATGGGGATGGCGGAGTGGGTGTCGTTCAGACCATGCCGAGCACGCTGGCGCGTGCGGCACGGAAGGCCTGCTGCGGGTCCCGGTCGGGGTACGACCACGGCACCGGGGTCACGTGCGGTCCGATGCGGTGGAACAGGGCGGCCGCCTCGGCGCCCCGGCCCTCGCAGACCTTGGCGTGGACGAGGAAGTTGAGGTCGAGCCGGCTGCGCGGGTGGTCGTCGCGCTCCCACTCCAGCCACCAGTCGAAGGCCGTCTTCATCACCTGGCGCGCCCGGCGCCCGACCCAGTGCCCGGAGGCCACGGGGTCGGCCGGTTCGCTGCCCGCGGCGGCCAGGACGCGATAGCGCTCGGCGTGCGCGACGACGGGCAGGATCGCGAGCGGTGAGTCGGCGGGTGCCTGCTCGGCGGACCAGGCCGCGAAGTCGTAGACCTCGTGCAGCGGGTCCTGCCCGGCCTCGGGCCGCCGCTCGGCGAGCCGGGCCACCATCAGATGGTGGGCGTGGTGATGGTCGGGGTACCGGTGGCGGACCTCGTCGAAGAGCTGGACCACGTCCGGCTCACCGCCGAGGACGCGCTCCAGCATCAGCAGCCCGAGCCAGGGCGTGGGGTCGGCCGGCAGCGCCGCGGCCGCGGCACGGCACGCCTCACGCGCCCTGACGGGCTTCTCCTTGCCGTTCAGGGCGCGTTGGACGGTGGCGAGGGCGAGCAGCACGGCGGCGTCCCCCGACTCGGGATCGGCTAGCTGCCAGTCCCTCGCCCAGGCGAGCGTGCCGCTCTCCGCCGCGAGGGTCGTGACGCGGTGCCCACGACGGTCCCAGTCGTCACCCGTCTCGACGAGCAGCGCGCGCACAGCGGTCCACCGCCCCTGGGCCAACGCGGCGCGGGCGGCGACGAGTTCGGCGTCGTCGAGCGCGGCGTCGAAGGTCTGGACCGCGCGCTTGCGGGCGCGGCCGAGAGGTGGTGGGGGTGGGGACACCGCGGGACTTCCTCACACGACGCGGTCATTCGACGGCTGTTCCGTTTTGCGCACAACCAGCCCGTTCTGTGAAGCCGGTTGACTTTACCGATGACTGGTTTTTGTCAGCGGTCGATCACGGACAGCAAACCCTCCACCACGGCTTCACGTCAAGGGCTACCCGTTGGTGATACGCGTCAACTCGGCCTCCGGTAACGCGAGTTGGCCCCTGTCGTCACTTCACGGCCTTCGCCGCGGCCCGTCCCGCCGTACGTCCGGAGAACAGGCAGCCGCCGAGGAACGTGCCTTCCAGGGACCGGTACCCGTGCACTCCGCCGCCGCCGAACCCGGCCGCCTCCCCCGCCGCGTACACCCCGGACAGCGGGTCGCCGCCCTCGGTCAGCACCCGGGACGAGAGGTCGGTCTCCAGACCGCCGAGCGTCTTGCGGGTGAGGATGTTGAGGCGGACGGCGATGAGCGGCCCGGCCTTGGGGTCGAGGATGCGGTGCGGGGTCGCCGTGCGGATCAGCTTGTCACCGAGGTAGGCACGGGCACCGCGGACGGCCATCACCTGGAGGTCCTTGGTGAAGGGGTTCGCGATCTCCCGGTCGCGGGCGGTGATCTCGTGGCGCAGCCGGGCCTCGTCGATGAGCGGCTCCTTGGTCAGCGCGTTCATGCCGCGGACGAGTGCGCCCAGGTCCTTCTCGACGACGAAGTCGGCGCCTTTGTCCATGAACGCCTGCACCGGCCCCGGCACATCGGCCCGCGCCCGCTGGAGGACGCCCTTGACGGACTTGCCGGTCAGGTCGGGGTTCTGCTCGGATCCCGAGAGCGCGAACTCCTTGCCGATGATCTTCTGGTCGAGCACGAACCACGTGTAGTCGTACCCGGTCTTCATGATGTGCTCAAGCGTGCCGAGCGTGTCGAAGCCGGGGAACAGCGGTACGGGCAGCCGGTTGCCGCGCGCGTCCAGCCAGAGCGAGGACGGGCCGGGCAGGATGCGGATGCCGTGCTTCTCCCAGATGGGGTTCCAGTTCTGGATGCCCTCGGTGTAGTGCCACATGCGGTCACGGTTGATGAGGTGCGCGCCCGTGTCCTCCGCGATGCCGAGCATCTCGCCGTCCACGTGCGCGGGCACGCCGGAGATCATCCGCTCGGGCGGGGCGCCGAGGCGCTCGGGCCAGTTGGCGCGGACGAGTTCGTGGTTGCCGCCGATGCCGCCCGATGTGACGATCACTGCCTGGGCCCTGAACTCGAAGGCGCCGGTGACCGCGCGGCTGCTGGCCCGGCCGCGCTCGACGCCCGACGGCTCCAGGACCTCGCCGCTCACGGTGTCGACCGTGCCCGCGCTGCGCGACAGGCCCGTGACCCGGTGACGGAACCTGAGCTGTACGAGGCCCCGCGCGACGCCCGCGCGCACCCGCCGCTCGAAGGGCTCGACGAGTCCCGGGCCCGTGCCCCAGGTGATGTGGAAGCGCGGCACGGAGTTGCCGTGGCCGTTGGCGTCGTAGCCGCCGCGCTCGGCCCAGCCGACCACCGGGAACCAGCGGACGCCCTGCCGGTGCAGCCAGGGCCGCTTCTCGCCGGCCGCGAAGTCCACGTACGCCTCGGCCCACTTACGGGGCCAGTGGTCCTCCGGACGGTCGAAGCCCGCGGTGCCCATCCAGTCCTGGAGGGCCAGCGCGTGGTTGTCCTTGATGCGCATCCGGCGCTGCTCGGGAGAGTCCACGAAGAACAGACCGCCGAACGACCAGTGCGCCTGGCCGCCGATCGACTGCTCCGGCTCCTGGTCGAGAAGGATCACCTTGCGCCCCGCGTCGACGAGTTCCGCGGTCGCCGCGAGGCCGGCGAGCCCCGCTCCGATCACGATCACGTCTGCGTCGTACGCCATGAGCAGGTCCTCCTCGGCCTTGTTACTGATCGGTCAGATCCTTGGGCAACGGAGTGACCCAGTCAACTGCCGGGTTTCGGGTACTCGGGCTACAGTCGTTCGAAACCACACCTCGCCCCGTCACCGTCTGAAGTCTTGAGGTACGCAGCGTGTCGGTTCTGGTTCTCGTCCTCGCCGTCGGCGCGGCCTGCTGCCTGGGCTTCGGATTCGTCCTCCAGCAGAACGCGGCGGCACACGCTCCCCTGGGCGACTTCCTCTCCCCGCGACTCCTCCTCGACCTGGTGAAAGTGCCCCGCTGGCTGGGCGGGATCGCGTTCATGGTGGCCGGCATGGTGCTCGGCGCCCTCGCGCTGTCACACGGCGAGGTGTCGCTCGTCGAACCGCTCCTCGCGACGAATTTGCTGTTCGCGCTCGTACTCTCCCGGCACCAGACCCGCCAGTCGCTCGGCAGGCAGGGCTGGGGAGGACTGCTGCTTCTCGCGGGCGGGGTGACGGCCTTCATCGTGGCCGGCCGGCCGGAGGGCGGGGACGCCGTCTCCGACCCGCTGCGGCACTGGCTGATCATCGGCGTGATGGTGGGCCTGGCACTGCTGCTCACCACGTATGCCAAGCGCTCCCGGCTGAGTGCGGGACCGGCCATCCTCGGGGTGGCGGCGGGACTGCTGTACGGGGTGCAGGACGCGCTCACCCGGGTGAGCGGACAGCGGTTCTCGGACGGCGGATGGACGGCGCTCGCCACCGGATGGCAGCTGTACGCGGTCGTCGCACTCGGGATCACCGGGCTCGTGCTCGTGCAGAGCGCCTTCGAGACCGCGCCGTTGCGGATGTCGTTGCCCGCGCTCACCGCCGCCCAGCCGCTCGCCGGGATCGTGTGCGGGGTGGGCTTCCTCGGCGACCGGTTGCGGACCGATACCGGGGCGCTGGCCTGGGAGGCCGCCGGACTCGCCGGAATCGTGGCGGGGGTCGTCCTGCTGGGACTGCATCCCGCGATGCCGAGCGGTGCCGCGCTCAAGGAGCGGCTGCGGGATTTCCAGCCTCGCTGAAAGCTCCTGGCGTGGGGCAACGCAAGGCGTGACGCGGGGCGTGCTGCTTGGATGGCCGGATGAGTTCCGCTGACGAGATTCTCGACGTCGTCGACGAGCACGACGTGGTGGTGGGCCGGGCCCGGCGCGGGGACGCGTACGCGCGCGGGCTGCGGCATCGATGCGCGTTCATCCAGGTCAGAGATGCGGCCGGACGCCTGTTCGTGCACCGGCGCACGTCGACCAAACTGGTGTTCCCCTCCCAGTACGACCTGTTCGTCGGCGGGGTGGTGGGCGCGGGCGAGAGCTACGATGACGCGGCGCTGCGGGAGGCCGAGGAGGAGCTGGGCGTCTCCGGGCTGCCCCGGCCGGAGTTCCTCTTCAAGTTCCTGTACGACGACGGGACCGGGAAGAGCTGGTGGTCGGCCGTGTACGAGGTGCGGTGCGAGCTGCCGGTGAGCCCTCAGGTGGAGGAGGTCGCCTGGCACGCGTTCCTGCCGGAGGACGAGGTGCGAAAGCGGCTGGCGGAGTGGGAGTGGGTGCCGGACGGCTTGGCCGCGTACGCGCGGCTGCGCGCCTTCCGGGGAGCCTGACGGGGCCTGCGGCCCCCGAAGAGGTCCGCGGCCCCGAAGAGGTCCGCGGCCCCGGCGAGGTCCGCGGGCGCCGGTAGGGTCGCGGGCGTGATCGAATTTGTGCGGAACGTCCAGTTGTGGTTCGCGCCTGAGCGGATCAAGGAGGACGGGGACACCCCCGACTACCGCTTCTCGCTGGCGAACGAGCGAACGTTCCTGGCCTGGCTGCGGACCTCCCTCGCCCTCATCGGCGGCGGCTTCGCGGTGGACCAGTTCCTGCCCGATCTGCGGTGGGCCTGGCGGGCCGGTCTCGCGCTCGGCCTGCTGGCCGCCGGAGCGCTGTGCGCGTTGCGGGCGGTGAACCACTGGGTCCGCTGCGAGCGCGCGATGCGCCGGAACGAGGATCTGCCGGTGTCCCGTTTCCCGGCCCTGCTGAGCATCGGTGTGGCCCTGGTGGCCGTCGCGATGGTCGTCGTCGTGCTCGTCGGGTGGGAGGCGTGACGGCACACGCCCCGGAACCCGAGAACCGGGACTGCGACCAGACCCAGGACCAGGGCCAGGACCGGACCCGCGACCGGGGCCAGGCCCAGGACCAGACCCAGGAACAGGGCCGGGACCGGGACCGGGACCCCGGACTGCAGCCGGAGCGTACGCGGCTGGCATGGCGGCGTACGACCCTGTCGGCGACCGTGGTCGCGGTACTCGCCGGGAAGTCGGCGTTGCGCGAAGGCCCGGGAGTGACAGCGTTCGTGGTGTGCGCGCTGTGCTGCGGGCTGTGGCTGGGGTTCCTCGCCGTGGCACACCGGAGGATTCGCACGCTGTCCGGGGCCGTGCCGCCGGCGGTGTTCACCCCGAGGCATGCGGGCACGGCAGCGCTCTGCACGATCGCGATGGCCGTCTGTGCGACGGCGCTCATCTTCTGACCAGCGATTTGGGCGGGTATGCGGCTGTTCATGTGGTTAGCCTGACCGGCGTCACACTCCGCACCCGACCTCCGAAGGCGAGCATCATGACCACGCTCCACCAGGAACACACCTCCCACGAGTCCCATGAGCACACCCACGGCCCGGGCTGCGGGCACGCCCAGGTACCGCACGGCGACCACGTCGACTACGCGCACGACGGGCATCTGCACCGCAGCCACTCGGAACACTGGGACGAGTGCGAGCCGGCCGGGCACGTCCCCCACGAGGGGCACGGCCACGAGCACGGCACCGACTGCGGACACCCGGCCGTGACGCACGGCGACCATGTGGACTACGTTCATGACGGTCACCGCCACGCCCGGCACGACGGACACTGGGACGACCACTAGGCATCGCGGGGCAGACACCACGGGACAGACACCGCAGGGCAGACACCACGGGGGCGGGCATCGCGAGGCAGACATCGCGGCACACGCGTGAGCCCTCACGGAGATGCCGGAACCCCCGGGCCGTCGGTGACGGCCCGGGGGTTCCTTGTGACCGGCCGGCCGAGACGCCGGTCACGTTTCGCCCGCCCACTGGACGGCATACCGACCGGTCGGCATCATGTGGGGAGTCCTGATTCCCGCCTACGGAGGCAACACGATGAGTCCAGACCACCCGCCAGGTCTCGATCTCGACCGGCTGCGCGGCCTGCTCGACAGCGAGCGGCCCGGGCTGGTCAACGGCCCGCTGACCGGCCGGCTGATCGAGGGCGGACGGTCGAACCTCACGTACGCGGTGACGGACGGCGCCTCGAAGTTCGTCGTACGCCGGCCGCCGCTGGGACACGTACTGGCCACCGCGCACGACATGAAGCGCGAGTACCGGGTGATCAGCGCGCTGCACCCGACCGCCGTACCCGTGCCCCGTACCCTCCTGCTCTGCGAGGACGTGGAGGTGCTCGGCGCGCCCTTCTACGTCATGGACTTCGTGGAGGGCACGCCCTACCGGACCGCCGAGGAGCTCGCTCCGCTCGGTCCGCAGCGCACACGCGGCGCTGTCCTCGGCCTCGTCGACACCCTGGTCGAACTGCACGCCGTGGACCCCGCCGAGGTGGGCCTCGCCGACTTCGGCCGCCCCGAGGGCTTCCTCGACCGGCAACTGCGGCGCTGGGGCAAGCAGTTGGACGCCTCCCGCAACCGCGAGCTGGCCGGCATCGACGAGCTGCACGCCGCGCTGGGGCGCGAGCTGCCGCACTCCCCCACCGCCACGGTCGTGCACGGCGACTACCGCCTCGACAACGTGCTGATCGGCGAGGACGACCGGATCAGGGCGATCCTCGACTGGGAGATGTCCACGCTCGGCGACCCGCTCACCGACCTGGGCCTGCTGGTCATGTACAGCATGCCGCTGGGGCTGACCGACTCCCCCGTCTCCACGACCGCGACGGCCGCCGGCCACCCGTCGCCGGCCGAGCTGATCGAACAGTACGCCGCGCGCTCGGGGCGCGACGTGTCCGCGGTCGCCTGGTACACGGCGTTCGCCTGGTTCAAGCTCGCCGTGATCCTGGAGGGCATCCACTACCGCTACACGCTCGGCCAGACCGTCGGCGCGGGCTTCGACCGTATCGGCGACCTGGTCCCCGTGTTCATCGAGCACGGCCTGACCACCCTTCAGGAAGGCTGACGGATCATGGACTTCGCATTCGACGCGCGCACCGAGGAACTGCGGGCCAGGCTTCTCGCCTTCATGGACGAGTACGTCTATCCGGCGGAGGCCGTCGCCCACGAGCAGCGTGGACAGCTGGCATCACCGTGGGACACCCCCGCCGTGGTCGAGGAGTTGAAGGCCGAGGCCCGCCGTCAGGGGCTGTGGAACCTCTTCCTGCCCGACTCCGAGTACGGGGCCGGGCTGACGAACCTCCAGTACGCGCCGCTCGCCGAGATCACCGGCCGCTCCCCGCAGCTGGCGCCCACCGCGCTGAACTGCGCGGCGCCCGACACCGGCAACATGGAGGTGCTCAGCCAGTTCGGCGACGAGCAGCAGCGCAAGCAGTGGCTGGAGCCGCTGCTCGCCGGTGAGATCCGGTCGGCGTTCGCGATGACCGAGCCCGAGGTGGCCTCCTCGGACGCCACCAACATCACCACGCTGATCGAGCGCAGCTCCGGCGGCACGGACGGCACGTCCGACACCGACGAGTACGTCATCACCGGCCGCAAGTGGTACATCTCCGGGGCGATGAACCCCGACTGCAAGATCTTCATCGTGATGGGCAAGACGGACCCGCAGGGGTCCGACATCCGCCGTCAGCAGTCGATGGTGCTGGTGCCGCGCGACACCCCGGGTGTCGAGGTGCGGCGCGCGATGCAGGTGTACGGCTACGAGGACCACTCCCACGGGGGCCACGCGGAGGTCGTCTTCCACGGAGCGCGCGTCCCGGTCACGAACCTGATCGGCGAGGAGGGCGGCGGCTTCGCCATCGCGCAGGCGCGGCTCGGCCCCGGCCGTATCCACCACTGCATGCGGCTGATCGGCATGGCCGAGCGGGCGATCGAGCTGATGTGCCGGCGGGCGGTCTCCCGTGAGGCGTTCGGCAAGTCGCTGGCCCAGCAGGGCGTCGTCCACAACTGGATCGCCGACGCGCGGGTCGCCGTCGAGCAGCTCCGTCTGCTGGTCCTCAAGACGGCCTGGATGATGGACACCGTCGGCAACAAGGGTGCGCACAGCGAGATCCAGGCGATCAAGATCGCCACGCCTCGTACGGTGGTCGACATCATCGACAAGGCGATCCAGCTGCACGGCGCGGGCGGCGTCAGCCAGGACTTCCCGCTGGCCGAGCTCTGGGCCGGCGCCCGCACCCTGAAGCTGGCCGACGGGCCGGACGAGGTGCACCAGCGCTCGCTGGCGCGCAACGAGCTGAAGAAGTACGCCTGACCCACCGGGGTGGCGGGTGGGGGCGGGGCGGGGGCACGGTTTTCAAGAGCGTCACGCTGTCACGGCCTTCCTCGCCCTGACCTGCACCGATACGTCAACCGCGCGGAGTTCCAGGTGCATTGGCCCACACATGGCCCACGGACTCCGCACTGAGGCTTAACTGCTGACGGCTCAGGCGCGGCGCCATGCTTCGAAGAATCGCTCGCGGTCCTCTGACGTTTCGAACTCCCGCCGACCGGCCAGCGCGACGCGCCATGCACTCATCTCTGCGTCCCGTAGCCACAGCTCGCCCCCGTATCGGCCACTGACGCCGATGGCGCCGCCGTCGAGGGCTGAGCCGATAGTCTCCGCCACGTCGGTGCGCTGAGACGGCGTCAGCTCCTCCAGAAAGCTCAGAACGCGGGAGGCAATACCGCCCTCGTTGCCGTCATGGATCCGGTCGAAGAAGGGGCCGCCCATGTTGGCAGGGTGGATGTTCCAGGCTCCGCTGCCCCCGGCATCGCGGATGCGCTCCCAGAATCCTTTCCCTTCTGTGGTTCCCGGCAACGGGAGCGCCGCGAACAGGTCGATCAAGTGGCCGTTGGCAGCTTGGCTGTACGCGGTGTCGCAGGATGCAGCAGCAGCAATTCTGGCGACATGGCTGACAGTGAGGCCACTGTCCTCGGGCCAGTCGAGCGGGGCATTGAGCTTCTGGGCGAGGTGCTGTTCCAGCTCGTCGTACTCATCAGGCTGTTCGCTGCCGATAGACCGGTTCACGATCATTCTGTCCCCCTGGGGCGGCGGTCCGATTCTCGGGCCTATCAGGCATGCCAGCACGAGGGTCCTCGGCATCGGTGATTTTGGTCGAAGTAGATCCCCCGTAACGAGCACTGTGCCGGGTGGGGCGCTGCCTTGGGTTGGTGTGCCTCTCACCTGCGCTGATCGTCCGCAGACGTCCGCGCTCGTCTGTCGTTGTTCGTCGGCGTTGTCACGCAGTTAGACACTCACCTGGTACGACTTCCGGTGCGCGGGATCAACGCACGTCAGCTCAGTTCTCCGGGTGCAGGCATAACACGTCCGGTGTCGCAGATCATCTCCGGGACCCCAGGCCACAGCGGGGTGGGGGTGGTCACCCGTGGGCGTCGGCTGCCAGCGTTGGTCGGCCTCGCACGGCCCAGGGACGGCCCAGGGACGGCCCAGGAGGTCTGGTTGTCGCAGGCGACTCGCAGGCTAGGTCCGCTGGAGATCCATTGAGCTGATTCCATCCTGAAAGTCGCTGGTCAGTGGGCCTGGCATGGGGGGAGGGCGTGGTGCTCGCACTGGTCAGGATCGTGATCGGTAGCAGGTGATCGTTTGCCATGGGGCTCGTTCGCCGAAATCGCGGCGCGGGTGGTCCTCTCCTCGTAGGGTCCGGCAGGAAGATCCGGTCCGGGGAGGGGAGTTTGTGGTGGATGTTCCGACTTCGGCAGTGGAACGGCGGGTGTTGCTGGCCGAGCGCGCCGAGCGGCTGCGTAAGGAGCTCGTCGAGA
Source organism: Streptomyces sp. NPDC048484 (assembly GCF_040651415.1). NCBI lineage: Bacteria > Bacillati > Actinomycetota > Actinomycetes > Kitasatosporales > Streptomycetaceae > Streptomyces > Streptomyces sp. NPDC048484. The sequence continues at coordinate 152,368 of NZ_JBEZJY010000006.1, read as the reverse complement.
TCGACGTCGAGGTGGTCCGGCTGGAGGCCGCAGAGATCGTGTGCGCGAGGTCGCCCCGCGGGATGCCTACGCCGTGCACGACGGCGCCCTCAACGACATCGGCGCCGCCATGGTCGAAGGCTTCCTCGGCGAGCGGGGCCCCGGGCTCCCAACCCGCTATCACCGGCTGACCCCGGGTACGAGCGCCCGAATCAGTTGAGGGCCAGGAAGTCGCTGACCGTTTGATTGGCTGTCCCGGCAGGGACTGCTGGAGTGGAGCCACCGGCACAAGCCCCCGTACTCACCCTGAGTTACCGTCAGTGCCCGTCGGTGGTCTCTGCCTTCTGGCGGTCAGCGTGCCGTCATCGGCTCCCGTGCGCGGTGGGCACGCCGGTAGGCCAGTGGCGACAGGCCCACATACGTGTGGAAGTGCTTGCGCAGGGCGACGGGGTCGCCGAAGCCGCAGGCGGTGGCAACCCGCGCGACGGTCAGGTCGGTGGACTCCAGCAGCAGGCGCGCGTGCGCCAGCCGCCGCTGCGCCAGCCACTTCAGCGGGCTGCTGCCCACCTCACTGCGGAACCGCCGGGTGAAGGTGCGCACGCTCATGTGCGCGTGCCGGGCCATGTCCTCCAGCGTGACCGTCTCGGCCAGCCGGTCCAGCGCCCACTGGCGGGTCGCCGAAGTGGAACAGTCGGTTTCCTGCGGAATCGGGTGCTCGATGAACTGCGCCTGCCCGCCCTCGCGCCACGGCGCCACCACGCAGCGCCGCGCGGCCGCCGAGGCCACCGCCGCCCCGTGGTCCAGACGGACCAGGTACAAGCACAGGTCGATGCCGGCCGCTCCTCCGGCGGACGTCAGGATGCGTCCGTTGTCGACGAACAGCACGTCCGGATCGACCTCGACGTGGGGGAACAGCCGCGCCAGCGCGTCACACAGCGCCCAGTGCGTGGTGGCCCGCCGACCGTCCAGCAGGCCGGCCGCCGCGAGCAGGAAGGCCGAGGTGCACAGGCTGACGATGCGGGTCCGCGGCCCTATCCGGGCCAGCGCCGCGGCGAGTTCCTCGGGGAGCGTGCCGGTGGCGAGCAGGTGCTCGCTGGGCTCCTGTGTGGCGAGTACGACGGTGTCCGAGGTCTCCAGTACCGACTCATCGTGGTCAACGACGATCCGGTAGTCCTCGTGCGTGCGCACCGGCCGGCCGCCGAGGGAGCAGGTACTGACGGAGTACAGGCGGGTCCCGTCCGGTTCACAGGCCTCGTTGAAGACCCGGGCCGGGATGCCCAGGTCCAGCGGCAAGACTCTGTCGAGGGCGAGAACGGCAATACGATGCGGCATGGCTGGAATAGTACGACAGGTGGCTCCCCGGCCACTCACCCGCCTCCGCGAGCACACGCCACTCTTTCTTTGGCCGGGACCGTGATCCCCCGGCCAAGGAAAGAGTGAGACGGACATGAGCGAGGACAACATGAGCGAGCGCATCATGCGGGCTGTCACCGTCAGGGAGTTCGGCGGGGCAGAGGTGCTGACCGTCCAGGAGGTCGCACGCCCCGAGCCGCTGCCGACCGAGGTACTGGTACGTGTGCACGCCGCCGGGGTCAACCCGGTGGACTGGAAGACCCGCGAGGGCCAGGGCATGGCAGGGCTGCAGACGTTCCCGCTGATACTGGGCTGGGACGTCTCCGGTGTCGTCGAGGAGGTCGGCTTCGGCGTGACCACGCTCGCGCCCGGCGACGAGGTGTACGGCATGCCGTGGTTCCCGCGCGCCGTCGGCGGCTACTCCGAGTACGTGACCGCACCGGCCCGTCAGTGGGCCCGGAAGCCGACCACCCTCGACCACGTGCACGCGGCCGCCGTGCCACTCGCGGCCCTGACCGCCTGGCAGACCGTGGTCGACACCGCCCACGTGCAGGCCGGCCAGCGCGTCCTGATCACAGCCGCCGCCGGCGGGGTGGGCCACTTCGCGGTCCAGTTCGCCCGGCACCTGGGCGCCCACGTGATCGCCACCGCCAGCGCCGCCCGCCACTCCTGGCTCAAGGAACTCGGCGCCGACGAGACCATCGACTACACCACCACCCGCTTCGAGGACGCCGCCGCCGACGTCGACGTCGTCATCGACCTGGTGGGCGACGCGCATGGCCAGACCAGCACCCGCTCGCTGAAGACCCTGCGCCCAGGCGGCCTGCTGGTGGCCGTCCCGGCCGGTGTCTCCCCCGAACTGGCCGCGGCCGCCGAGGCGGCCGGCGTGCGGGTCACTCCCTACCTGGTCGAGCCGGACGGCGCGGCGCTGACCACTATCGCGGGCCTGATCGACGCCGGCGAGGTCGCCGTCGAGGTGGCGGAGACCTTCCCGCTCGAGCAGGCCGGCACAGCCCACACCCGCGGCGAGACCGGCCGCACCCGCGGCAAGATCGTCCTGACCATCGCCGACTGACCACCCGTACAAGGGCTTTGGAGCAACAGCGTGTACTACGAGATTCGCCGCTACCAGGCCCGGCCCGGACGCCGCGAGGAGTGGGTGCGCTACATGGAGGACGTGGTCATCCCGTTCCAGGCCTCGCTGGGCATGGACGTGACCGCCTCCTTCGTCGACGCCCAGGACGAGGACGGCTACGTGTGGCTCCGCCGGTTCGAGGACGAGGCCCAGAGCGAGGCCCTGTACGCGGCCGTCTACCAGCACGACCGCTGGCAGAACGAGATCGGCCCGGTCGTCCACGGCCTGCTGATCCTTGAGGAGACCGTCGTCACCCGCGTGGCCCCCACCCCGGCCTCACCCCTGCGGTGACCCGGCTCCGGACCGCTTCATCCGCCACCGCACAACACAGCGACAAAGGAACCTCCATGAGCACCGGCACACTTCACACGTCGGCCCCGGCCCCGTCGGTCACCCAGGCCGCCGCCGGCGCACTCATCGCGGCGGTACGCACCGCCGCTGCCCGGATCGGCTTCACGGCGGCCATCGCCGTCACCGACCAGGGAGGGCATCTGAAGGCATTCGACCGTGCCGACGACGCGCCCTTCCTCACCGCCGAGGTCGCCCTCGACAAGGCATGGACCGCGGCCGCCTTCCACATCCCCACCCATGCATGGAACGACTACCTCGCCAACCCGCGGGTCGCACCACTAGCCGGCCACCCTCGCCTGACGGCCGTCGGCGGCGGCTACCCGATCACCGAGAACGGCCGGTGCATCGGGGGGCTGGGGCTCTCCGGCGGCAGCTACGAGCAGGACCAACAGGCCGCCGAGGAAGCCCTGGCCGCCCTCGGGTTCGAGCTGCCCGGTCACTGACCGACCACCGGAGCGTCGGTCTACCGACGGCTGCAGCCCATTGAGCTGAATCCATCCTGGAAGTCGCTGGTCAGTGAGCCTGGCATGGGTGGAGGGCGAGGTGCTCGCGCTGGTCAGGATCATGATCTGTAGCAGGAGATCGTTTGTCACCTCTGCACTTCGGTGTTCGCCAGGACGAGCAGAGCGCGCAGGAGGGTGGTCGCGTGGCGGGCGTTCTTCGGACCTTGGTGAGGATGCGCCAGGTCTTGAGGTTCGCGAATCCATGTTCGTTCGCGGCGCGTTCGCGGCTGACCAGGCGGTTCGCCTTCTTCTCGGCCTCGGTCAGCTTGTGGTTCCGGGTCGCCTTGCGGCCGGTGATGATGACCGGATTGTCGTCGGGGTCGTCGTCCAGGCCGACGAAGCCGAGGTCGGCCAGGGCGCCGAGTTTCGCCTCGCGGAGGTGGGCAGTGATCTTGTTGTGGCGGGCTGCGACGATCTCGCTGGAACGGCCTGGCTTGGCCGCCGAGATCCAGATCAAGTTGCGATGGAATCAGCTCATTGCGGGACCACCCTCAGAACTCCTAACGAAATGATCTCCAAGGTGGTTGGATCACTCCGGGACTGATGATCCGGGATGCGGGGTGGTTCGGTCGAAGCTGTGGCAAGGCGACGACGAGTTGTGGGCGGTGCACGCTGCGCCGAGGGGAACCTTAAATACGTCGACAGCGCCCCTCGGCACCCGGCAAAGTGGCCGTCCGTGACAAGCAGTGAACTGTGGACCCGTGCGACCGCCGACCGCTACGACGCCGAGGAGACCGAAACGTCCTCGGCTGCCGTTCTCGGACCGACGCTCGCCTTCCTCGCCGAGCTCGCCGGAGACGGCCGGGCACTGGAGTTCGCCATCGGAACCGGACGAGTGGGCGTCCCGCTCCGGGAACGCGGCGTGCCGGTAGTAGGCATCGAACTGTCCGAGCACATGACAGCGGTGCTGCGGCGCAAGATCGGCGAGAGCACGCTCCCGGTAACCATCGGGGACATGGCCACCACCGTCGTCCCAGGCGAGTTCACCCTGGTCTATCTCGTCTACAACACCATCACGAACCTGCTCACGCAGGACGAGCAGGTCGAATGCTTCCGCAACGCCGCACGTCATCTGGAGCCCGGCGGCCGATTCGTAATCGAGCTGGGCGTGCCGCCTCTGCGGTTCCTGCCGCCCGGCCAGTTCGCGGTGCCGTTCGATGTTTCCGAGCAGCATCTCGGCTTCGACACCTTCGACCTGGTCGAGCAGATTCTCGTCTCGCACCACTTCACCCGCGACGGCGACGACGGCCGCTACCGTCGCGGCAACTCCCGGCACCGGTATGCCTGGCCGGCAGAGCTCGACCTGATGGCACGGATCGCTGGGCTCGAGCTGGAACGTCGCGTCGCGGACTGGGACGGGGCGCCGTTCGCCCAGGACTCCTCGAAGCACATCTCCGTGTGGCGCAAGCCAACCTGAGGTCGGCCACCGGGCTGTCAATGTAAGCCGTGCCTATCCTGAAACTCCTATGGAGAGTTCAGGCGCCGCCAGCAGATCAGTGCGTATCCGAGGGTGAGGAAGGCTTCATGGATGTCGTCGCGTATCTCCCAACGGATCCGCAGGCAACGTAACCAGTGCAGGTGGGCGAATGCTCGCTCCACGACCCAGCATTGGGCGCCGAGTCCGGAGCCATGCTCAGTGCCCCGACGGGCGATCAGCGGCTTCACGCCGAGATCCAAGACGAGGCGGCGGTACTTGTCGTGGTCATAGCCACAGTCGCCCAGCACCACGTCCGGGCGGCACCGGGACCGGCCGCGCTCGCCCCGCACCGCCTCGTCCTGAACCGGAGTGTGACTCATAGGCGGGACATCTCGTCAAGGTGACGCGAAAAGTTCCGAATGTGCGCCCGGCTCCGAGGCGGTCTGAGATCGTGGAGACCGATCGAGAGGGGCCGCAGGCATGGAGTGGAAGACCCACGGTGAACGTCAGATCTACAACAACCCATGGGTGAACCTGTGGCTGGTGGATGTCCAGCAACCGGACGGGCGTCGCTGGGAGTACCACGTCGTTCGCCTTCGGCACCTGGCCGTGGCCGCCGTCGCCAACGACCGCCACGAGGTGCTCATGATGTGGCGGCACCGCTTCATCACGAACTCCTGGGCCTGGGAGTTGCCCATGGGCCTGGTCGAGGAGGGCGAGACTCCTGAGGAGGCTGCAGCCCGCGAAGTTCTGGAGGAGACTGGCTGGCGTCCTGGGCCCACCAAGCCCTTGATCTACGCCGAGCCGGCCAACGGGATCACCGACTCGCAGCACCACGTCTTCCGCGTAGATGGCGCGACCTACGCCGGGCCTCCGACAGAAGAGAACGAGTCCGACCGCATCGAATGGATCCCCCTCAGTGAGGTACGGGGGATGATCGACCGCCGCGAGGTCGTGAGCAGTGGCTCTCTCGTCGGGCTGCTGTACCTGCTCGTGGATGAAACGATCCGCTGACAGGTGGAAGGACTTCCCGTAGCCGGGCCTCGAAGGCCAGGGCTACGGGTTCTTGCCTGTGGGGAGCCAATTGGCCGTAGAACTCCCTGAGATGCCCCGTTACCCGCTCGGACACCACGGTCGACGCGGACTCCAGAGCTTGCGTGGCGGTGTGGCACGCCTGGTCGAGTTTGCCCTGGTCCAGTTGCGTCCGGGCCAGCCAGAACGCGTGAAACGCACGGCCGCGCTGGTTGGCGCGGTCTTCTCTGCGTAAGGCGTCCGCGATCAAGGGTTCGGCTGTCGCCGCTTCACCCAGCCGGCCATGGGCGATGCCCGTGTCCACGATGAGCTTCGGCTCGTCGAAGTAGGTCACCCATGACGGGTCCGGGTCGCTCATCTGGATCCGCTCGAACTGGCGGTGCGCCTCCGTGAGCGCCCGGTGGGTGGAGGCCTGGCTGCCAAGGGCGGCATGGGCGAAGGCTTCGCGCATGGACAGCATCGACAGAACACGCGGTGTTGTGTCGGGTGCCGAGCGGGCCTGGTCCTGGGCGGCGGTGACGAGCGCCAGAGAGTCCGCGGGCTTGTCCTGGTAGGTCGCCTGCAAGCTCATGCAGGCAAGGACATTGGCCATGAACTGTCGGTCATCGATGTGCTTGGCCAGTTGCAGAGCCTCGCTGAAGTAAGTGCGGGCCTGGTTGTACTGGCGGGCGTCGAAGTGGATCCAGCCGGTGAGGCGTGCCAGTTCGGCGGCGATGCCGTATAGGCCGTACTGGATGGATGGGGGTCGATTTTCCTTCATCAACCCGACCACGTACCGGAGCTGACCAACGACGGCCGGCCTCAGGGCCTCTCCACCATGCTGATTGTCTCGTCGCCAGTAGTCCTCGATGCATGACGGCAACAGCAAACGACCAGAGGACCGGCCGCACCATGGCGGGTGAGGAACTGTTCGAGAGCCTCGCCCACTTCGTGGTCGTCCACGACGGGCAGTCGCCCGAGCGTGCCGAGTGGATCGCGGACCAGGCGGTCGCGTTCCTCGTCACCGCGGCCACCGCCACCGTTGCCATGGTTCCGTCGGACGACGTGGACCTCGGCCTGCACGCTCTCATCCTGCACACGAAGGAGTACGCCGGGCTGTGCGAGCAGTACGCGGGCCGATTCCTGCACCACAACCCGAAGCCGGGCGGAGGAGGCGTCGCGCAGCCCCCAGAAGCGACGGGAACGGGAAGGGGCGGCGGGTGCGGAATTCCCCCAATGACCTACGGTCGAAGCGCCCGCAGCAGCAGGTCCGCCAGCTGGTCGGCGACCTGCTGGCGGGTGAGCGGGCCGTCCGGCCGGTACCACGTCGACAGGTGGTGCACCGAGCCGAAGTGGTAGTCGACGACAAGGTCCGCCGAAGTCTCCTTCGAGAACACCCCCGCCTCCTGCCCCTCCTCGATCAGCGCCCGGAACCGCTCGTGGTACCGCCGCCGCTCGGCCCGTACCTGCTTGTTCTTCTCAGGGCTCAGATGGTGCATCGAGCGGAAGAAGATCGACGCGTCGTCGAGGTTGTCGATCGTCGTGACGACGACATCGGCGGCGGCCCCCCGCAGCCGCTCCTCCACCGGCGCCTCGGCGTCCGCGAAGGCGTCGAGCCGCTCCTGCTGCACCCGCAGCACCCGCGCGTACACCTCGTGGAGCAGATCGTCCTTGGACCCGAAATAGTGGTACAGCGCCCCCTTGGTGACACCGGCCGCCTCGACGATCTCCTGGACCGAGGTGCGGTCGTAGCCGCGCTCGGCGAAGAGCCGGGTGGCGGCGGCCAGCAGTCGCCGCGGAACGGGCGTGCCGTCCCCGTCCTTCGTCCTGGGCACTGCCGCCACCTGCCTTCCAGTGTTCTGTGTGCCGTGTGCTGCTCTGTGTGCTGTTCTCTACGCGTTGCCCACTGACCTACTGCCCTACTGACCTTCGTGCGGCCGGGAACGCAGCTCCCGACGGAGGATCTTCCCACTGGCCGTTTTCGGCAAGTCGGGCAGGATCTCGACCTGCCGCGGGTACTTGTAGGCGGCCAGTCTCTCCTTGCAGTACGCGGCGAGTGCGACCGGGTCCTCCTCGGCGCCCGGCCGGAGGCTGATGTACGCCTTGACGGTCTCGCCGCGGTACCCGTCGGGCACCCCGACGACAGCCGCCTCACGCACGGCCGGGTGAGTGTAGAGGACGTCCTCGACCTCGCGCGGCCACACCTTGAAGCCGGACGCGTTGATCATGTCCTTCTTGCGGTCGACCACGTAGAGCCAGCCGTCCGCGTCCATGAACCCGATGTCACCGGTGCGCAGCTCGCCGTCCGGGAAGGTCTCCGCGGTGGCCTCGGGGCGCCGCCAGTAGCCGGGCACGACCTGCGGGCCCCGTACAAGGATCTCGCCCGGCTCTCCGAACGGCGTCTCCCGGCCCTGGTCGTCGACGATGCGTACGACGGTGTCCGGTCCTGGCAGGCCGACGGCGAGCGTCCCGGAGGCCGGGTCGACCGGCGCCTCCAGGCCGGGCGGCACCGAGGCGCAGGGCGCGGTGCACTCGGTGAGCCCGTAGCCGTTGCGGATGTACGGCCCGAAGCCCGCCCGGAACTTCTCGACGAGCGCGGGCGGGACCGGAGCGCCGCCGGAGGAGATGTTCACGAAGGAGGAGAAGTGGTCCGGCGTCACGGACGGGTGCGCGGCCAGCGCCATGAAGGCGGTCGACGGGCCGACCGTGTAATGCGGCCGGTGCTCGGCGAACGCGTCGAGGACGACCCCGGCCTCGAAGCGGTACGCGAGGACGAGCGTGCCGCCGCTGTTGAGGCACGCGATGAACTGGCAGACCATTCCGGTGATGTGGAACAGCGGTGCCATCGCGAAGTACACCGGTGCCTCGGGCAGGGCAAGGCCCGTCCGCTGGCGCTCGGCGTTGTACATGATGTTGCCGTGCGTGTTGACGGCCCCCTTGGGGGCGCCGCTGGTGCCCGAGGTGTAGCTGATCAGCGCGATGTCCGACGGGCCGAGGCCGAGGCCGCGGTCGGCCGGGGCCTTGTGGCCCGCCTTCGCGACGGTCACCAGATCGTCGGCGTCCGGCGCCTGTGCCAGCCGCTCGAAGGTCAGCACGCGCGCGTCGCCCCGCGTCTGGAAGTCCAGTTCGCAGCCGGTCAGCACGATGCGTACGGACGAGTCGGCGGCCGTCTCCCGCAGATACGACTCCCAGGCCCGGTCGGAACAGATCAGCGCGGCGACCTCGCCGTCCCGCAGGACGTGCGCGACCTCGCCGGACTTGTACATGGGGTTCACGGGCAGGACGGTCGCGCCGGCCTTCCAGGCACCGAGGACGGCCAGCACGAAGAGCGGGCTGTTCTGCAGCAGGACGGCGACCCGGTCGCCGCGCTCCAGGCCCCGGGCCGCCAGGTGCCCGGCGACCGAGTCGCTCAGCTCGTCCACCTCGCGGTAGCTGAGCCGCCCGTCGAAGTAGGCGAGGAAGGTGCGGTCGGGGGTGGCGGCGACGGCCCGGCGCAGGGCGTGCACGGGCGAGTCGTCGGGGCTGATCGGTCCACGCTGGGCCTCGTTGAGGAGCGCGACCCACGGCTTGGCCGCGTACGGGGAGGTGGTCATCGGCCGTCCGCCTCCCACTTCTGCTGGAGGTGGTTCATGTTCGTCAGCCAGCGGTCGGGGGTGGCGGCCCGTGCCTGGTAGTACTCGGCGACCTCGGGGTGCGGAAGGATCAGGAAGCGGTCCTCCTCGATTCCCGTGAAGAGGGCGTCCGCGACGGCCTCGGGCTCGATGGCGCCGGGCCGCAGGACGAGGTCCCCGGCACTGCCGGTGCCCGCGAGCATGTCGGTGCGCACGCCCTGCGGACAGATCGCGTGCACCTTCAGCCCGCGGTGGCGGTACGTGAGGGAGAGCCACTCGGCGAAGGCGTACGCGCCGTGCTTGGTGACGCTGTACGGGGCCGCGCCGATCATGGTGAGCAGTCCGGCCGCCGAGACGGTGGAGACGAAACGGCCGCTGCCGCGCTCCAGCCAGGCGGGGAGCAGTTCGTTGGCCGCGCGGACGTGCGCCATCACGTTCACGTCCCAGGCAAGTTCCCAGACCTGTTCGGGAGCGGCTTCCGAGCCGCCGGAGCCGACTCCGGCGTTGGCGCAGTAGATGTCGACGGTGCCGCCGAGGGCGTCCCGGGCCTCGGCGACGATCGTGGAAGCGTCGCCGGGAACCGCTGTGCCGCCGATCTCGTCAGCGACCGCCCCGGCCTTCACCGCGTCCAGGTCGTTGACGACGACCCGGGCCCCCGCCGCGGCGAACCTGCGGGCCAGCGCGGCTCCGATCCCGCCGCCCGCTCCGGTGACGACCACTCCGGCATCCTGTATGGCTTCCACCATCGGTCTCCTTCGACACGACGAGATCTCGGCTCTGCTCACCATCAGACTAACCAGTCGGTATGTAATGAGGGAAGGCCGGCCGCACCCCTTCGGGCGCACGGCGACCGGCAGCCCCGTAAGGGGCGCGGGGAACCGCGCGACCAGCCACGACGAACCGGCGGCTTACGAACAACCGGCGGAAGCCATACCGTGCACGTGCCAGCGCCAACCTTCCGAGATCACGGAGGTCACATGCACCGCCTGTCCAGACGGAGTCTCCTGGCCGCAACGACCACCGCAGCCGCGGTCTCGGCAGGCCCACGCGCCACAGCCGCGACCACAACCGCAGCCACCCCCACCCCGGAAACGGCGACCCGGCGTTTCCGGACCGGCTTCGAACGGCTCGCCGCGGACGGCTACACCCTCCTGGAGGGCAGCCGCGTCGGGATCGTCACCAACCCGACGGGCATCACCAGGGACGCACGCCACATCGTCGACGTGATGCACACCGACGACCGGGTGGACCTGGTCGCCGTCTTCGGCCCGGAGCACGGCTTCCGCGGCACCGCGCAGGCGGGCGGCTCCGAGGGGCGCTACGACGACCCGGCGACCGGCCTGCCGGTCTACGACACGTACCTGAAGAGCGGACAGCCGCTGGCCGACATCTTCACGGCCTCGGGCGTGGACACGGTCGTCTTCGACATCCAGGACGTGGGCGCCCGCTTCTACACGTACATCTGGACGCTGTACGACTGCATGGAGGCGGCCCGGCTCGCGGGCAAGCACTTCGTGGTGCTCGACCGGCCGAACCCGGTGACGGGGCGCGGCGCGTACGGGCCGGTGCTGCACAAGGAGTTCGCGACCTTCGTGGGCCGGGAGCCGATCTCGCAGGCGCACGGGATGACGGTCGCGGAGCTGGCGCGGCTGTTCAACGCGGAGTTCCTCACGGCGCCGGTGCCTCTGGACACCGTGCGGATGTCGGGCTGGCGGCGGTCGGACTTCTACGACGCCTCAGGTCTGCCCTGGGTGCCGCCGAGCCCGAACATGCCGACGCCCGACACCGCCCTCGTGTACTCGGGCACCTGTCTCTTCGAGGGGACGAACCTGTCGGAGGGGCGGGGCACGACCCGCCCGTTCGAGTTGCTCGGCGCGGAGGGCATCGACCGGCGGTGGGCCGCCGAGGCCGGGCAGCTGGGGCTGCCGGGGGTGCACTTCCGAGAGGCGTACTTCGCGCCCACCTTCTCGAAGTTCCAGGGCAAAACCGTCGGTGGCGTACAGATACACGTCCACGACCGCGCCGCCTACGACTCCGTACGCACCGGGATCGCACTGTTGGTGACCGCCAAGCAGGTCTGGAACGGCTTCGCCTGGCGCCCGGACAACTGGATCGACAAACTGACGGGCTCCACGCGGGTACGCACGATGATCGACGCGGGCGCGACGGCCGACGAGGTCGTGGCGGGCTGGCAGGACGAGCTGGCCGCGTTCCGTCGCGTACGCAAGGAGCATCTCCTCTACCGCTGATACCGCCTCGGGTACAGCCACCCTGATCATCCGCGGCGTCCCACCCGCACCGGATCCCCTATCCTGGACCACCCGTTCCGGATCATCCGCTGAGACGCGAGTTCGGGCTGGTCAGACCGGACGTGACCGCTGGCCAACTCGCCCTGTCGGCGGGACGATGCGTGCACCGCGCGCGGGTTGCGGAGGTCGAAGGGGGCTCGTCATGGCGGATCCGGAAGTGGGCGTGACTCCTTACTGGGAGCTGACGTTCGACGCGGACGGGGATGTGAACGCCAAGCAGCGCGACCGGCTGCTCCGGGAGGTCGTGGACCGGGGTGTCAAGGACCTGATCGTGTTCGCGCACGGCTGGAACAACGACCGTTCGGGGGCGACCCGGCTCTACAGCCGCTTCTTCGAGCCGATGCCCGCACTGGCGCCGAACGCGCGGCTCGGGTACGTGGGCGTGATGTGGCCGGCGATGCGGTTCGCCGACGAGCCGATCCCCGATTTCGAGCGGACCGTGTCCGCGCAGTCCGTGGGCCCGGCGCTGGACAAGGGGACACGGAGCGCGCTGCTGACGGTCTTTCCCGGCCGGGCCACGCTGATCGACCAGATCGCCCGGATGCTCGACCAGCAGCCGGAGGGCGAAGCGGCGCTGGAGGAGTACGGGCGGCTGGTGCGGCTGCTCGTCGAGCTGCGGCCGGAGGCGCCGGGTGCCGCGTTCGCCTCGGACACCCAGGCGGGGGCGGACTCCCGGAGCGACCCGGAGATGTTCCTCGGGAACGCGGCGCTGATGTGCCACGAGTTCGGGCGGGCACTGGCGCAGGACGCGGCCGGCGCCGGCGCCGAGACCGGGAGCGACGGCGCGGCCGAGGCGGCGCCCGAGGTGCCGCGGGTCTGGGACGGGGCGCACGAACTGCTGCGCCAGGCGACGTACTTCGCGATGAAGCGGCGTGCGGGCACGGTCGGCGAGCGCGGGCTCGGGCGGATGGTCGGGCGGCTCGCCCAGGCGGCGCCGGGACTGCGTGTGCATCTCGTGGGGCACAGCTTCGGCGGGCGCCTGGTGTCGTTCGCGCTGCGCGGGATGCCCAAGGGAGTGCGGGCCGTGAAGTCCGTGACGCTGCTCCAGGCGGCCTTCTCGCACTACGCGTTCGCGGCACGGCTGCCGCAGGACGTGCGGGGCAGCGGTGTGCTGCACGGCCAGCAGAACCGTATCGACGGCCCGTTGGTCTGCTGTTTCTCGCGCTTCGACTCGGCGCTCGGCACGATCTACCCGCTGGCCTCCCGGACGGCGGGCGACGACCGGACGGCCGCCGGCTTCGGCCTTCCCCGCCTTCTCGGGCCCCGGTGGGGCGCGTTGGGCCATGACGGGGTGCAGGCGGTGTCCGGCACGAAGGCGTTCAGGCTCTCCGACGCACTGGCGGCGAGGCTGCCCGTGTCCGGGTGCGTGAACATCGACGCGTCCTCGGTGGTGCGGCGCGGCGGCAGCCCGGCGGGCGCCCACAGCGACATCTGCCACCGGGAACTGGCCCAGGTGGTACTGGCGGCGGGCCGCGTCATCCGCTGACCCACCGCCCGTGCAGACGTCCGTACGCACCTCCGTACACAGGTCATACGTCCGTACGTCCCCGTACGTCCGTCCGCCCGTACCTCACCGGTGTGAGGTGAACTCCACGACCTGCTGGTAGGTCGGCCGGTTCTGCCAGCTGATCTTCCCGTGCTTGATGCCGCCCAGCGTCCGCTGGTTGATCGAGTCGGCGCACCACTGGTCGCCCGCCGAGCAGAGGTCGTCGCCGGGGTAGACCTGGGCCGCGGTCCTGCCCGCCGCCTGCTTGAGCGTGCTGATCAGGATGTCCCGGCAGGCGCTGAGGCTGCCGCCGCCGCAGTACGGCTTGGCGAGTCCGCCCTGGACCGACTCGCCGAGCACCGCCCGGATGTCCTTGTGGACGTAGCTCCACCAGCCGTACTGGAAGGAGCTGCCGGCGTGCGACCCGGTGGGCCCGTGTCCCGCCGACGGGGCCTCGTCCACCGGCAGGTTGTTCGTCATGGCGGTGTAGAGGCCGCTGCCGAGGCCGGGTTCGAACTCGGCCTTCACCAGCAGTGGCCACCATGCGTCGAGGATGCGGATCGCCTCCGCGTTGGAGTAGGCCTTCGAACCGGCCGCGGTCTCCTTGCGTCTGGCGCCCGCCGTCACCCAGTCGGACAGCTTCGTCGCCGCCGCCGCGGCCGTCGCGTCGGTGACCGGCGAGTTGTTGACGACCTTCAGCAGTTTCGGCAGCACGTCCTCGGCGCGCAGGTCGGCCAGTGCCGCGTCGGCCATCGCCTTGGTGAGCGACGCCCTGGTCACCCCGCCCGCGGTCACCAGCTTCTTCACCCGGTCCTCCAGGAGGTTGCCGCGGTGGACGGAGCCGTTGCCCCAGGGGGCCGTGGTGTAGTCCTTGGCCTGTTTGTTGTTCCAGGAGATGTAGTAGTCCTGGTCGACGGAGTTGGGGTGGGCGGACGCCGGGGTGTAGTCGGCGGTGTTCGTCGTCGGCGTCCAGTTCTTCCACTCGTACGCCGCCTGCGCCTGGACCGGGAACTCGGCGTCGACCCCGTCGGCGCGCACCGGGTTGTCGCCGCTGTTGTAGTACGCGGTGTGCTGCGAGTCGGCGTAGAACCAGTTGAAGGTGTAGTTGATGTGCTGCACCGCCGCCTGGAAGGTCTGGGGGCTCTTCACGTAGTCCGGGTCATTGAGCATCTGGAAGCCGATGATCGAGTCGGCCTCGTGCAGGTAGGAGGAGCGCAGGGTGGTGTAGGCGACCTTCTTGCCGTCGACGGTGGCCCGGTGGGTGACCGGCCCGTACTTGGTGCGCCAGACCTGCATGCGGTAGGAGCCCGCGGCGGTTCCGTCGGCGGTGGTGGGCTTCCAGGCGTTGGTCTGCTCGATCTTCTCCATGGCTGTGCAGGTGCCGTGGTAGAGGTAGTGGGTGTCGTCCTGGCACAGCTCGACCGCGTACGTGTCGATGATGTCCTGGCCGGAGGTCGTGGCGCTCCACGCGTAGTCCTGGCCGCGGCCGAGTTCGACGTACATGCTCAGGCCCGCGAAGGAGGCGCCGCGGGCGCTGAGGCCGGGGCCCTGGATCTCCTGGAGCATGAGCAGCTGTGGCGCGAAATAGCCGGTCTGCGGTCCGAAGACGGCGATCGGGTGGCCGCTCGCGGTGGATTTGCCGCTCACCACGAGGGCGTTGGACATGCCGCGCCTCGCGGAGCTGAGGGCGCTCGCCGTCGCCGAGGCGGACGTTCCGGTGGCCGTGGACGTGGCCGCGCTGCCGGTGCGGTCGTAGACCAGTGGTTCCTCTGCCACCGTGCCCGCGGCGGGCAGGGCGGCGCCCTGCGGGGTGGCCGGTTTTGTGGCGTACGGGAAGCTCTCGCCGTTGTGGACGGTGAGCACGGCCTCGGGGTCGTTGCGTTCGCGGAAGGACTCCCAGACCTTGGTGCCCTCCTCCGCTCCGTACTTGGACTGGGCCGCGAGGAGCGAGACGGCGTTGTTGACCTCGCCGCCTCCCCCGGAGCCGAAGAGCGCGCCGATGACGGAGGCGAGGGCGACCAGGTCGGTCTCCTTGAAGTGCTCGATGGTCCCGGCGTTCGTCACGGAGTCCTTGTGGCCGGTCAGGACGTACTCGCCGGGGAAGTAGCGGCCGCTGTCGGAGGCGTCGATGTAGGCGTTGATGCCGGCGATGTAGGCCCTGACATCGGCGAGTGCCTGCCGGCCGCGGGCGCCGTTCGAGGCGGCGGCGTTGTCGATCTGGGCCTGCAGATCGGCCTCGGTGTAGGGGGCGTGGCGCCAGAACTCCTGTTCAAGGCCCTGGTTGGACGGGGCGCCGCCCGCGAAGGCGGTCAGCTTGCCGCGTCCGACGTGCCGGAAGACGTCCATCAGCCACAGCCGGTCCTGGCCGGCCGCGTACCCCGCGCCGAACTCGGTTCCGTAGCGGGTGGTGCCTGTGATGTGCGGCACACCGGCCTTCTTGTCGCGGACGATCGTCACGTCGGTGCGTCCGGCCGGCTGCAGGGTGGACTCGACCTGGCCGGCGGGGACACCGAACGAGGCGTCCCTGAAGAAGTCATTAATTTTGGCGTCGGTGAGCGTGGAGTAGCCGGACGCCAGATTGCCGTAGGGCGCCAGCTGATCCTCCGCGTGGGCGGGCTGACTGCCGAAGGCCTGGTTGAGAAGGATCTCGGCGAGGGTCGCATTGCCGTTCTGACCTGCCGGAAGAATGTCGGAACACTGACCGCCGCAGTAGTCGTTCGCCGCCGCGACAGTGGTGTCGGCTGCGATCGCCTGGGAAAGCGGTGACAAAAGACCGGCAACGAGAACGCATACAGAAGCGCCCATGAGGAACTTGGGGAATCGGCGGGGAGTTCTCAGTCTGACGAGGATGGTGCGTGGGATACGCCGGGGCATGGCTGACTCCTCACGACGGGGATGGGCCGGACGTTACCGCCGGTATCCCCAAGTTAAAAGATGAACATGCGTCACTTTTGGCGCCGGAGGGGCCGACGGAGCCCCGCCGGGGCCGCCGACCGCCACCGGCCGGCGGCCGGGAACGTCGGCAGACGGCCGACAATCGCCTTGCGGATGGCCGATATCCGGCCGGTTGGTGGTTTTACGGCAGCAGCCGAAAAACAGATGGAGCCGAATCGCGTGTCGATACGTCTATTCGGCGACGTCCTTACGACGACGACGCCGAAGTGACCGAAGTACAGGTGCAGGTGTGACGGAGGTGCAGGGCGATGGCGGGATTCCGGAGTCTGGCGAGACAGGTGCGCGACCCGAGGAGCGATCTGGCACTGCGGCGCTATTCACTGCGCAAGTGCCTTGAGCGGTTCGCTCCTTACGGTCACCGGGCGACCTGGGACCATCTGTGCTCCCGGGCCGGGTTCGGCCCCGAGGACCGGTCCCCCGATCCGGCGCGGCTCGTGGCCGCACTGGACGAACTGGAGGAGGCCCGCTCCGTCTGGCTCACCTACGAGGCCGGCTTCGCCCAGCGCCGCAAGAAGGAGAAGCACGACGGTCTGCGCAGCCCCGGCAGCGTGGACGACTGGCACCGGCTCACCTGGGGCGGTTTCGGAGTCGCCTGGTGCGACGATCCCCGGGTCCACCCCCACGGGCCGCTGGCCGAGGTGCTGCGCCGGCTGATCGCCGCCCTGGAGCGCGAGCCGGGCGCCGTCTGCCCGGTCTGCACGGGCGAGGGCCTCGTCTGGAAGTACGACCTGGCCCACGAGCCGTCCTCGGGCCCGGTCTGCACGGCCTGCGGAATCGTGGTCCCACGGCCGGTCCTCACCCCCGAGGCCCTGGCGGACTGCAGGAGAGGACACCTGCTTGTGGCCGTCGCGAGTTAGGAGACGCCGGGGGTGCGCCGACGGAACCGCACCCCCGCGCGAATGTGCTTACGGAACCTGGACGTCGGTGTGGATGGCGAGTTTGAACTCGGCGAGTATCAGCGGCGCGGAGATCTTCACGTCCCCCGCGCCACGCACGGATATCTTCAGGCTGACCGGTGTGTCCGGGTGGACGAACATCTGCCACATGTAGGACCGGTACTGGCCGCCGCGGGTGGGTGAGCAGTCGGTGGTGGCCGTCGAGTTGTAGCCCGCCGTCGTGAGGTTCAGCGGGTCGCGGACGAAGCGCGCCCGGTACTCCAGGCCGTTGGCGTCCGCCTCCCAGAAGACCAGCGCGGACAGTACGCCCCAGCCGTCGTGGCTCGGCCAGATGAGGCCCGAGCGCGGGTCGGGGAACGCCGACGCGGCGCTGCCGCCCTTCGCCGGGTCGTGCATGCTCCAGCGGTCGTACTGCTCCTCCCCCGTGACGTACGGGAAGCGCACGAGGTGGTACCCGTCACTGTCGTACGTGATCTGCTGGGCCCCCGTGTGCGCGGCTTCCCATTTGAGCGAGCATATGGCCAGGCTCATCGCCTGTTCCCCTTTCGATCTACGGCTGTCAGTGCCGCCTGGCACCATCGGGGGCATGGTGCAGGTCTGTGTGAACGGGGGGCGTGGCTCCGGCGACGGTGCGCTCGTGCCGCTGTCGCCGAAAGCGATGGCCGGCTCCGCGGCGGAAGCCGTCGCGGCCGGGGCGTCGGACATCCATGTCCATCCCAAGTCCCCCTGTGGAGAAGACACCCTGTCGTCGAAAGCGGTTGCGGCGGCATTGGTCGAAATCCGGTCATGTGTGGCCGTTCCCGTCGGAGTGACCACCGGCGCCTGGGCCGAGCCCGATCCGGCGGCCCGCGTCGCCCGCGTCCATGAGTGGAGCGTCCTGCCCGACCACGCCTCGGTCAACTGGCACGAGCCGGGCGCGGAGGAGGTCGCCGCGGCGCTCCTGGAGCGGGGCGTGGGCGTGGAGGCCGGCATCTGGTCCGGCACGGACGGGGCCGCGCGGTTCGCGGCGTCACCGCTCGGGCCGCGGGTGCTGCGCGTACTGGCGGAGGTGACGGACCCCGATCCACGCTCGGCCGAGGACACGGCCCGGCAGCTTTTGGCCGCGCTCGGCACCGCGCACGGCCGCCCCGTCCTGCTGCACGGGGAGGACGGCGGCGCCTGGCCCGTGCTGCGCCTCGCCGCGCGTCTCGGCCTGGCGACGCGCATCGGCCTGGAGGACACCCTGGTCCTGCCGGACGGCGCACGGGCCGCCTCGAACGCCCGGTTGGTGACGGAGGCCCTGGCCCAGTACGGGTCCGTGACGGGGTTCTCCGAACGGCGGCCGTGACGTCAGCAGGTGACGCGCGGTACGGGCGGCAGGCAGTACGGGCGGCCTGGCGTACAGGTGACCCGCGGTTCAGGTGACCCGGAGCACGAGCGATACGCGGTACCAGTGATACGGGGCGGAGGGCGTCCGGGGGCTGCCTCAACGGCAGCTTCCGGGCTCCTTCTGCTGCTCAGGCGTCCGTCGCCCGCGCTGTCCACCGCGCTCCACCATGAGACGGGAGCCGCTCTGCCGCTCACCGAAGACGTCGTCGGGATTGGACAGCACGCAGTTCTCCAGGGAGAGGCAGCCGCAGCCGATACAGTCCGTGAGATGGTCGCGCAGACGGCCCAGCTGCTTGATCCGTTCGTCGAGTTCGGAGCGCCAGGCCTCCGAGAGCCGGGCCCAGTCCTCCCGCGTCGGCGTGCGCTCCTCGGGGAGTTCGGAGAGCGCGTCACGGATCGTGGCCAGCGGGATGCCGACGCGCTGCGCGGCCCGTACGAAGGCGACCCTGCGCAGGGCGTCACGGTGGTAGCGGCGCTGATTGCCCGCGGTGCGGCGGCTGCTGATCAGGCCCTTGGACTCGTAGAAGTGCAGGGCCGAGACGGCTGCTCCGCTGCGGGCCGACAGCTGGCCGACCGTGAGTTCATGGATCTTCTCGGGAATCTGGGGCACCTCTCCAACCCTACCCAGCCCGTCACCCCGCCGGTCCGTTGACAGGGGGTCCGCCGACGACCATGCTAAGCAGTTGCTTAGCATGGTGCCGCGAGGCACTTCGAGATACTTCGAGATACTTCGAGACCCTTCCAGACACAGCGACGCGAGAGGCCAGGGACATGGCAGAGCCGAGGATCTTCACGTCCGCCGAGGAACTGAAGGCGGCGGTGGGAGAGCAGTTGGGGCACAGCGACTGGCTGGAGGTCGACCAGAAGCGGATCGATCTGTTCGCCGAGGCGACGGGTGACCACCAGTGGATCCACGTGGACCCGGAGAAGGCGGCGGCCGGCCCGTTCGGGACGACGATCGCCCACGGGTACCTGACGCTTTCGCTGCTTCCCGCGCTCGTGCCGCAGATCATGCGGGTCGAGGGCATGAAGATGGGGGTCAACTACGGGAGCAACAAGGTGCGGTTCCCGGCGCCTGTTCCCGTGGGATCCCTGGTTCGGGCCACGGCCGTGCTGAAGGAGGTCACCGAGGCCGGCGGGGGTGTACAGGTGACCGCCGCGGTGTCGGTGGAACGTGAGGGTGGCGACAAGCCTGTCTGTGTGGCCGAGTCGGTGTCCCGGTACTA
This sequence comes from Streptomyces sp. NPDC048484, assembly GCF_040651415.1. NCBI lineage: Bacteria > Bacillati > Actinomycetota > Actinomycetes > Kitasatosporales > Streptomycetaceae > Streptomyces > Streptomyces sp. NPDC048484. Next base: position 132,768 of record NZ_JBEZJY010000006.1, on the reverse strand, counting down.
CTTCTGACTCTCGGTACTGCTTTCCGACTGGCCGGGGGCCCTGCCTGGCCGTGGGCCCTGCCTGGCCAGGGGCCGCCCCGTCGGGGCGGCCCCTACTCCTTGAAGCCGACCATCCTCAGCACCAGGTCCGCGTACAGGTCGCCGACCATTTCCGGGGTGCGGGGGCCGTTCACGTTGAACCAGCGGGCCACGTCGATGCACAGGGACAGCACTGCGAGTGTGGTGCCCGGCACGTCCGGGACGTCGAAGTCCCCCGCGGCCACGCCGTCCTCGATGATCGCGCGCACCTCGGCATCGACCTGGCGACGCAGGGCGATGATCTCCGCGCGGGCGTCAGTGCCGAGCGAGTCCAGTTCGTACTGCACGACCCGTGCGGTGGTGCGGCCGCCGGCGTGCCAGCGGACGAAGGAGCTCACGGCGTCGGCCAGCCGCTCGGCCGGGCTGCCCTCACGGCCGCCCGCGGTCCGCAGGATGTCGAGGGCCTTCTCGTGGCCGATCCTGCTGATCCGGTGGAGCAGCTCTTCCTTGGTCTTGTAGTGGATGTAGAGCGCCGCCGGGCTCATCCCCGCCCGGCCCGCGATGTCGCGGGTCGTCGTCGCGTGGTACCCGCGCTCGGCAAAGGCCTCCACGGCGGCGACGAGCAGCCGCCGGGCCGCGTTCGGGGTGACCTCGGCCCACGGCTGCATCTCGCCGTCGACCGTCTCCTCCGCCGCACTCATCGCTCGCTCGCCCCTTCCAGTGCCAGGACGAACACCATACCTCCGATACTGAGCGAGCGCTTAGAGTGCCCGCTCAGAGCTTCTCGAAGGGGTCGTGGTCGGCGAGGATCTTCTCCAGGCGGGCCTGGTCGACACGGCTGATGATCTGCCCGGCCTCCTGCCGGTCCCGGATCACCTTGGCGAGGGTGAACGCGGAGGTGACGAGGTACAACACGGCGATTCCCAGGAAGGCGCGCACCCAGGTGTTGACGTCCAGCTTGAAGATGCCGATGGAGGTGGCGACGGTGGCGACGCCGAACGAGGCGACCGCCTGCCCGTAGAAGGCGGCGGTGGACTGCTGCTTGACCGGTGTCTCACTCATGCGACCAGGATCGGCGGTGGCGGCCGGCGCCACATCCGCTCACGTACTCACTTCGCGTACTCACTTCGCGTACTCACTTCACACACGCACGTCACGTCCTCACGGCGTCACGCACGCACGTCCCATACTCCCGTGACGCACGCACGTCACGCACGTCACGCACGTCACGCACTCAGAACGCCGAAACCCCGGTCAGTGCCCGCCCGATGACCAGTTTCTGTATCTGGCTGGTGCCCTCGTAGAGCGTCATCACCCGGGCGTCGCGCAGCAGCTTTCCGGCCGGGTACTCGTCGATGTAGCCGTAACCGCCGAAGACCTGGAGCGCGTTGTTCGCGGCGCGTACCGCGGCCTCCGAGGCGAAGAGCTTGGCCTTCGAGGACTCGGTGGCGAACGGCTCGCCGCGGTCGACGAGATCGGCGACGCGCCAGGTGAGCAGCCGTGCCGCGTCCACGTCCACGGCGATGTCGCTGATCAGTTCCTGTACGAGCTGGTGCCGGGCGATGACCTTCCCGAACTGCTCGCGCCCGGTCGCGTACGACACGGCGGCCTCCAGCGCCGCCTGGGCGATCCCCACACAGCCCGCCGCCACCGACATCCGGCCCTTGGCCAGCGCCGACATGGCGACGGCGAAGCCCTTGCCCTCGGGGCCGAGCATCGCCGAGGCGGGTACGCGGACGTCCTCCAAGAACAGCTCGGCGGTGGCCTGGCCGCGCAGTCCGAGCTTGCCGTGGACTGCGCGGCGGGTCAGACCGGGCGTGTCGGTCGGCACCAGGAAGGCGGAGATGCCCTTGTGGCCGGGGGCGTCGGTCGAGCGGGCGAAGAGCAGCGCCACGTCCGCCCAGGTCCCGTTGGTGATGAACATCTTGGTGCCGCTGATGAGGTAGTCGTCGCCGTCGCGCACGGCCTTCGTCGACAGGTTGCCCGCGTCGGAGCCGGTGCCCGGTTCGGTGAGGCCGAAGCAGCCGACGTACCCGCCGGAGGTGAGCCCCGGCAGCCACTGCCTCTTCTGCTCCTCGCTGCCCCAGGAGGCGATGGTCTTGGCGACGAGTCCGAGCGACACCGAGACGATGCCCCGGACCGAGGAGTCGCCCCGGCCCAGCTCCTCCGTCACCAGGCAGTACGCGAGGTGGTCACCGCCGGAGCCGCCGTACTCCTCGTCGACGGTGAGGCCGAGGAAGCCGACCTCGCCGAGCTTCTTGACGATCGAGCGGTCGACGCCCTCCGCCCGGTCCCAGGCGATCACGTGCGGGGTGATCTCGCGCGCGACGAAGTCCCTGGCCAGCCGCCGGACAGCGGTCTGCTCCTCGCTGAGTTCCAGGTTCATGACGATCCACCCCTGCCTGACGGCCGTGACGCGTGACGCGTGACGATAGGACGTGACGCAAGACGGACGTATAAGACGTGACGTAACAACTGCAGCTTTAAATTAGCACTGCTAGTTTCTGGTTCGCAGCCCTACTATGTGCGCCATGGCCCGACCGCGCAAGCCCCTCCTCAGCACCGACCGCATCGTCGGGACGGCCCGGACCCTGGTGGACGCCGAGGGGCTCGCCGCGCTCTCGACCCGCAGGCTGGCCGCGGAACTGGGCGTGAGCGGTCCGTCCCTCTACAACCACTTCCGGACGAAGGACCAGATCCTGGAGGCGGTCGCGGACTCCGTGAGCGCGCAGGTCGACCTGTCGATGTTCGAGGACGGCCGGGACTGGCGCACCGCGCTGCACGACTGGGCCCTCTCCTACCGGGCGGCCCTGCGCGACCATCCCAACATCGTCCCCGTCATGGCCCGCGGCCCCGGCCGCCGCCCGGCCGGACTGCGGCTCGCGGACGCCGTCTTCGGCGCGATGGTCGCCGCCGGGTGGCCGGCGGCGCAGGCGACGTCCATCGGGGCGCTGATGCGGTACTTCGTGATGGGGTCCGCGCTCGGTTCGTTCGCCGGCGGTTTCGTGGACGACGAGACGGCGTACGATCCCGCCGACTATCCGCACCTCGGGCAGGCCCACCTGCTCGCCGAGCAACAGGAGAAGATCGACGAGCGGGCCTTCGAGACGGGGCTCACCGCGTTGCTCGACGGGCTGGCCCAGCAGTACGGGGCGCTCCACGGGTAGGGGGCCGTGCACAGGTAGGGGGCCGTGGACGGGCAGGGGGCCGTGCACTGACACGGCGCCGTGCATCGTTCGGTGTTCGCCGAAGTGTGCGTCGCGCATGCTGGGGGCATGACCTTCACACGTTCGGGCCGTACGGGCGGCGTGGCCGCCGGGGCCGCGGGGCTCGCGGGCCTCGCCTCCCTGGTCGCCGACGAGACACGGGCCGGTTTCCTGCTGGCGCTGCTCGACGGGCGGGCGTGGACCGGCGGGGAACTGGCACGGCACGCGGGGGTCGCCGCGTCGACGGCCAGCGAACACCTGGCCAAGCTGGTCGCGGGCGGGCTGCTCGCCGAGGAGCGCCAGGGGCGACACCGTTACGTACGGCTGGCCGACGCCCGGGTGGCCCAGCTCGTCGAGGACCTCGCCGCCCAGGTCACACCGTCGGCCACCGCGCGGCCGCGCACACTGCGCGAGGCAGGCGCCGACAGCGCGATGGCCCGGGGCCGTACCTGCTACGACCATCTGGCTGGCCGTCTCGGCATCGCGGTCACCAACGCGCTCACCGGGCTCGGGCTGCTCCGCCAGGACACCGGGTTCGCGCTCACGGACGAGGGAGTGAGCTGGTTCGACGGCCTGGGCGTCCCCCTCGTACGCACCGGTCGGCGCCCGCTCGCCCGTGCCTGCCTGGACTGGACGGAACGGCGCCCCCATCTCGCGGGGGTCGCGGGCGCCGCGCTGTGCCGGCACACCCTGGACGCGGGCTGGTGCGTCCGCATCGGCTCGGAACGGGCCGTCAAGGTCACGGGGAAGGGGGAACGAATGCTCTCCCACCTGCTGGGGATCCAGGCAGAAACCCTGCGCTGACCCACACCTTCAGGTGCGCGGGGAACCGCGCGACCAGCCCCCACCGGCCCTCGGCCACAACACCACGCCACCGTGGGAGCACCCGGTCCAAAAACCGCGAGCCCTTTCCTCCAGCCCCACCTAGCCTCTGGAACGTGATGACCTCTAGCCCGACCGCCCGCCGTACGGAACTGCTCGCTGCCGCAGCGGCAGGCGTCACCGTACTGCTGTGGGCCTCCGCGTTCGTGTCCATCCGCAGTGCGGGCGAGGCCTATGCGCCCGGCGCGCTGGCCCTCGGGCGGCTGCTCGCCGGGGCGCTGGTCCTCGGAGTGATCTGTGCGATACGCCGGGAGGGGTTGCCGGCGCGGGCAGCCTGGCCGGGGATCGTGGTGTCCGGGCTGCTCTGGTTCGGGCTCTACATGGTGGTGCTCAACTGGGGCGAGCAGAAGGTCGACGCGGGCACCGCCGCCCTGGTGGTGAACATCGGGCCGCTGATCATGGCCCTGCTCGCGGGGTGGCTGCTCAAGGAGGGGCTGCCGTCGCGGCTGCTCGCCGGGATGGCCGTCTCCTTCCTCGGCGCGGCGGTCGTCGGCCTGTCCATGTCGGGAGAGGGCAGCGCGTCCGTGTTCGGTGTGCTGCTCTGTCTGCTCGCCGCGGTCGCGTACGCGGGCGGTGTGGTCGCCCAGAAGCCGGCCCTGCGGCACGGCTCCGCACTGCAGGTGACGACGTACGGATGTGTGATCGGTGCGGTGGCCTGCCTGCCGTTCGCCGGGCAACTGGTCTCCGACGCCCGGGACGCCCCGCTGTCCGCGACCCTCAACATGCTGTATCTGGGCGTCTTCCCGACCGCCCTGGCATTCACCACCTGGGCGTTCGCGCTGGCTCGTACGACGGCCGGACGGATGGGAGCCACGACGTACGCGGTGCCCGCGCTGGTGGTGCTGATGTCCTGGGTGGCGCTCGACGAGGTGCCGCGCTGGATCACGCTCGTCGGTGGTCTGGTGTGTCTCGCGGGGGTGGCGGTCTCCCGGTCCGGCCCCCGGCGCGGCCCCCGGTCCGGGGCGACCGCGACGGCCACGCAGGCCACGCAGGCCACGCAGGCCACGCAGGCCACGCAGGCCACGCAGGCCACGCAGGCCACGCAGGCCACGCAGGCCACGGAGAACGCTCCCGCCGCGGTGGTCGGCGCGGCTCCGGAGTCACGTCCCGAGATACGTCCCGAGCCGCGTCCGGAGCCGCGGTCCGAGACGTCCTAGAACATCACCAGCGCCCGACCGCCCTTGCCCGCCAGCATGTTCTCGAACGCCAGGGGGATGCCGTCCAGGCCGATCCGTCCCGTGACGAGGGCGCCGAGGTCCAGCCGTCCGGCCCGGACATGTTCGGCGAGGATCGGCAGGTCACGGGCGGGATCGGAGTTCCCGTAGACGCAGCCGGAGAGCGTGCGGCCCCAGTGGAAGATCTCCAGCGCGTTGAAGGAGACCTGCTGGTCCTTGCCGCCGATGCCGACGACCGTCGTACGGCCGCCGCGGCGGGTGGACTCCCACGCGGTACGGATCGTGACGGCACGGCCCGCGCACTCCACGGCCACGTCCACACCCTGCTTGCCGGTGAGCCCCCGGATCTCGCGAGCCGTGTTGTCCGAGGCGACCACGTACTCGGTGGCTCCGGCCTCTCGTGCCAGGGCCTCCTTCTCCGGTGACACGTCGACCGCCACGATCGTCGAGGCACCCGCGATCCGCGCGGCCTGGACAGCGGCGAGTCCGACCCCGCCGACTCCGAAGACCGCCACCGTCTCGCCGGGGCGGACCTGGGCCGAGTAGTGCACAGCTCCGAAGCCGGTCAGTACGGCGCAGCCGAGCAGGGCGGCGTCCGTCAGGGGAATCCCGGCCGGTGCCGGCAGCACGCACGCGGCCGCCACCACCGTCTCCTCGGCGAACGCGGCGACGTTCAGCCCGGGGTGGAGATCCGTCCCGTCGGAGGAGCGGTGTGCGTAGACGTTGGCGGCCCCCGCCAGCGCGTTGGCGCACAGCCACACCTCCCCCAGCGAGCAGGCGTGGCAAGCTCCGCAGGCCGGAGCCCAGTTGAGCACCACCCCGTCGCCGGGCGCGACCTGCTCGACCCCGGGGCCGACGGAGACGACGGTCCCCGCTCCCTCGTGGCCGAGTACGGCGGGCACCGGCACCCGCATGGTGCCGTCGGTGAGTGAGAGGTCCGAGTGACAGACCCCGGCGGCGGCGAGGCGGATCCGCACCTGCCCGGGGCCGGGCTCCGGCAGGTCGATCTCGGTGATCTCCAGCGGAGACCCTACGGCGGACAGGACAGCGGCACGGGCCATGGCGTACAACGCTCCTGGGACTCTGGAACTTCAGAACTGGAGGGACTTCAGAACTGGAGGGACTTGGTCTGGAGGTACTCGGACAGTCCGTGCGAGCCCAGCTCGCGCCCGACGCCCGACTGCTTGTAACCACCGAAGGGAGCCCGGGGGTTGAAGCGTCCGCCGTTGATGTCGACCTGCCCGGTGTCCAGGCGCCGCGCGAAGGCCACGGCCTCCGTCTCGTCACCGGCCCAGACCGCGCCCGCGAGCCCGTACACCGTGCCGTTCGCGATCCGCAGGGCGTCCGCCTCGTCCTCGTACCGGATGATCGACAGGACGGGGCCGAAGATCTCCTCCTGGGCGATCGCCATGTCGGGTGTGACATCCGCGAAGACGGTCGGCCTGACGAAGTACCCCTGTTCCCGGGGGGCTTCGGGGCCGCCCGCGACCAGTCGCGCGCCCTCGGTGACACCCTTCTCGATGTAACCCCGCACCCGTTCCCGCTGTTTGGCGTTGACGACCGGTCCGATGCGCTCGCCGTACTTCGCGGCGGCTTCGGCGGCCAGGGAGACCGCCTCGTCGTACTGCGCGTCATGCACCAGCATGCGGGTCCAGGCGCTGCACGTCTGGCCGGAGTTGGACATCACGTTGGCCACGCCGACGTTGACCGCCTTGGCCAGATCGGCGCTCGGCAGGATGACGTTGGCGGACTTGCCGCCCAGTTCCAGGGCGACCCGCTTGACGGCCGCGCCCGCCGTCGCGCCGATCTGCCGGCCGACGGCCGTCGAGCCCGTGAAGGAGACCAGGTCCACGCCCTCGTGCTCGGCGAGCGCCTGGCCCGCGACCGGGCCGAGACCGGTGACGAGGTTGAAGACCCCGGCCGGTACGCCCGCCTCATGGACCGCCTCGGCGAAGAGCTGCGCGGTCAGCGGGGTGTCCTCGGCGGGCTTCAGCACGACCGTGCAGCCGGCCGCCAGGGCCGGGGCGACCTTGGCGACGATCTGGTGCAGCGGATAGTTCCAGGGCGTGATCGCACCGACCACGCCGACCGGTTCCAGGTAGACGGTCGAATTCCCGACCTTCTCCTCGAAGGCGTAGGAGGCGGCGAGGTCGGCGTACGAACCGGCCACCGCGATCGGCGCCCCGACATGCACCGCCTGGGAGAACTTCAGCGGCGAGCCGAGCTCGGCGGTGACCGTCTCGGCGATCTCGTCCTTGCGGGCGGCGAGGACGTCCCGGAGTGCGCCGATCCGCTCGGCGCGCTCGGCGGGCGCGGTGGCGGCCCAGGCCGGGAAGGCGTCACGCGCAGCGCGAACGGCGGCGTCGACGTCCTCGATCGTGCCCGCCGGGACAAGGGCGATGACCTGCTCGTCGGCCGGGTTCACCACGGCGATCGTGTCCGCCCCGGCCGCGGGGCGCCACTCGCCGTCGATGTACATGCCGTCGTGTGCCTTCATGCGTTCCTCCCGGAAGGGGGCGTCGTCGTCCGCCACTCAACCTAGCCGTCGTCCGCGCCACAAACTAGCGGCGTTAGTTTTGTGGCGCCAGAGGCTCCGGCCCGCCAGAGGCTCCGGCCGCCGGTGGCTCCGGCCCGGGGAAGACGCAAGCTCTGAGTCAAGCCGGTCTCAGAAGTCCGCGCGGGTCGGTTCGTCCAGTCTGGCCACGGACTCCTGGCCGAACTCCTCCTCGTAGGCGTCGCGGATCCGCTCGATCCCCGGGTCGGCCGCACGCGCCTGCCCCGCCGGATACAGCAGGATCAGCTCGTACGACCGCTCGCGCTCGATGGTGCCGTTCCGGTCCCGCCACTGCCCGCGCCCGTCCTGCACGGTGAGCCCGTCCGGGAAGGCCGGGGTGACCTTGCGGTCGACGAAGCCCATGAACTGCCCGTCGGTGACGGCCGGGCCTCCGTCGGGGCGCTCGGTACCGAAGAACAGACGGGTCTCGACGTACGCCGCGCCCCTGACCGTCGGAACGGCCTCCCGGGGCTTGTCCTCGGTGAGCGTGGCGTACGCGACCGGGGCGCCGGCGAACAGCAGGGCCGTTGCGGTGGCGGCGGCGAGGCGGGGGCGGATGCGGGTGATGTCCATGGTCATGGAGGCATGACTAGCGGGCCTCGGACTTCCAGGCCCGGCAGGCGCGCCGGGGCCGGGCAGATCCGGACGCGTTGCTGGTGGAATCGATCCCGTTGCTGGTCGAAGCGGACGCTGTGCTGGTCGAAGACGAACAGAAGCCGCGCACTCACCGGCGGCCGCGTCCCGTTCCGCGTTTGTCGGGTTCAGGCGCGGCTGCCGGGTTCAGACGCGGCCACGGTCTCCTCCCGGCTCCCGGCCGTTTCGGGTCCGGCGGCGGGGCGGCCCTGCCGCAGCCCCAGTCCCGAGGCGATCATCAGCAGCGCTCCGAGCATCACGAACGGCGCGGCCACGCCCGCGACTCCGGCGATCAGGCCCGCGGCGGCAGGCGCGGCGACCTGGCCGAGCCGGTTGCCGGTCAGCCGCAGCGCGAGGGCCGTGGAGCGGGCGTCGTCCGGAGCGGCCTGGACGACCGTGGTCATGGACAGGGGCTGGCCGACGCCCAGACAGAAGCCGAGCACGGCGAGGATCACGGCGAGGCCCCAGACCGGCATGGGCAGTGCGATCCCCGCGCACAGCAGGGCTGCCAGCAGACAGGTCGTGGTGAGCAGCGCGGCCCGGCCCAGCAGCCGCAGCATCGGCGTCATCACCAGCCGGCAGGCGATGGTCGCCGCCGCGCGCAGACTGAGCAGCAGGCCGATCACGGAGGGCGCGATGCCCCGGTGCTCGCCGACCACCGGCAGGTACGCGGTGAGGATGTCCGTCGCGGAGAGCACGGCGAGGCTGATGAAGATGCCCGCGGGTACGCCCCGGGTACGCAGGATGCGGTACACGGGCACGCGTTCGCCCTGTCCGGTACGGGACGTGGACGGCGTACGGTGCTCGATGCGCCACAGGGAGACGAACGAGACCGCCGCGACGCCGCCCGCGACCAGCAGGGCGAGGGCGCTGGTGCCCGCCATGTCGGGCCCGCCGATCAGGGCGCCCGCGGCGATCGGTCCGACGAGCTGGCCGAGTGAGGCCCCGATGGTGAAGTGGCCGAAGTTGCGGTCCTGTTCGTGCGGCGCGGACTGCCGGGCCACGAGCGACTGGGCGCCGATCACGAAGGAGAGGTGTCCGAGGCCCATCACACCGCTCCAGGCCGCCATCGTGACAAGGGAGTCGGCCGTACCGCTGAGGGCGCAGCCCCCGGCTATGAGGACGACGCCGACCGGGAGCAGCGGGGCGCAGCGGCCGTGGTCGGTCCTGCGTCCGAGCGGTACGGCTGCGAAGAGCGGCAGCAGCGCGTACACCCCGGCGATCACACCGATCGCCCGCTCGTCGGCGCCCAGCGCGAGGGCCCGGTAGGAGACGGCGGGCCGCGCCATGGACACCGCCCCCTGCGCGAAGCTGAAGGCGATGACCAGGCGGAGCAGCCAGCCGCGGTTCCCACCGGGCCTCACCGTGACGTTCTTCATCGGAGCGCCACGGGACATGTTCGGATAGCCATGGCTCAGATGATGCCGAACAGGATTCCGGCGCCGAGCACCACGAGCGAGGTGAGCGCTGCCCACTTGACCACGAACTTGGTGTGGTCGCCGAAGTCGACCTTGGCCATGCCGACCAGGACGTACACGGCCGGGACCAGCGGGCTCGACATGTGCAGGGGCTGGCCGACGAGGGAGGCGCGGGCGATCTCCAGCGGCGAGACGCCGTGCGCGGCACCGGCCTCGGCGAGGACCGGCAGGACACCGAAGTAGAAGCCGTCGTTCGACATGAAGTAGGTGAGCGGGAGGCTCAGGACGCCGGTGACGATGGCCATGTGCGGGCCCATGCCGTCGGGGATGCCGTCGACGAGCCACTTGGCCATGGAGTCGACCATGCCGGTGCCCTGGAGGACGCCGGTGAAGACGGCGGCGGCGAAGACCATGCCGGAGACGTTGAGGACGTTGTCGGCGTGGGCCGCGAGACGTTCCCGCTGCTCCGGGATGTTCGGGAAGTTGACCGTCAGGGCGAGCGCGGCGGCGAGCAGGAACAGGACCGGGATCGGCAGCAGTTCCATGATCATGGCAACGAGGAGGACCGCCGTGAGCAGCGCGTTGAACCAGTACAGCTTGGGACGCAGCGTCGGGCGGTTCGGGTCCAGGCCCTGGAGGCGTACGTCCTGCTCCTCCTCGGCGTCGTCACCGTCGGAGGCGTCGGTGCCGGCGCCGGCACCACCCGTGGTCTTGGTGAAACGCACCTTGCCGTCACCCGGGCCGCCGGAGACACCGGCTCCCGCGCCGACCAGCACCGTCTCGCTCTCGGTCTCGGTCTCGGCCCTGGTCTCGGAGATCCCGGTCTCCTGCTGCTCCTTCTGCTGCTCCTTCTCCAGCACGTCGGCCAGGCTCAGCACGCCGAGCCGCTTGCGCTCGCGAAGGCCGAGGACGTACGAGAGGGCGATCACGGCGACCAGGCCGACGGCGAGCGCCGGGATCATCGGGACGAAGATGTCGCCGGCGTCGAGCTTGAGCGCGGTGGCGGCGCGGGCCGTCGGGCCGCCCCAGGGCAGGGTGTTCATCACGCCGTTGGCGGTGGCGGCGACACCGGTCATCACCACGAGGCTCATCTTGAGGCGTTTGTACAGCGGGTACATCGCCGAGACCGTGATCATGAAGGTGGTCGAGCCGTCGCCGTCCAGGGAGACGATAGCGGCGAGCAGGGCCGTGCCGACGACGATGCGCAGCGGGTCGGCCTTGCAGAACTTGAGGATGCCCCGGACGATCGGATCGAAGAGGCCGACGTCGATCATGACGCCGAAGTACACGATGGCGAACATCAGCATCGCGGCGGTGGGCGCGAGGGTGCCCACCCCTTCGATGACGTAGTCGCCGAGATGCGCGCCCTTTCCGACGAACACGCAGAAGAGTGCCGGAATCAGCACGAGCGCCGCGATCGGCGACATCTTCTTCATCATGATCAGGACCAAGAAGGTCGCGATCATGGTGAAGCCGAGGATGGTCAGCATGAGTGGATACCTAACGTTCGCCCTTGAACTTCCACCAGGGACAGCGGTTCGAGTGACGTTAGGGCGGGTCCACAAGTCTTAACAAGATGTTGACACGAGAGCAATAAGCGCAAAACTCCTGGTCACAGCGTTGTGCCTGTTGGCGCGATATCGATGGGCACGCCATTGAGGACCGCCGTGCCGGACAGCGGGTCGAGCAGGCTGCCGTCCAGGAGCTGGTTGACGTTGACGCCGGGGTCCTCGGCGGCGTGGCGCAGCCGGGTGCCGGGCCGGTCGTGTCCCCAGCCGTGCGGCAGGCTCACGACCCCGCGTCGTACGGAGTCGGTGATCTCGGCGGGTGCGACGACCTCTCCCCCGGCCCCCTTCACGCGTACCGGTGCCCCGTCGGTGACGCCGAGTCGTTCGGCGTCGTCGGGGTGGATGTGCAGGGTGCAGCGGTTGGTGCCGCCGGTGAGGGCGGGGATGTTGTGCATCCAGCTGTTGTTGGACCGCAGATGGCGGCGGCCGACCAGGACGAGGCCCTCCGGGCGTCGGCGCAGTGCGTCCCTGAGGCGTGGGAGGTCGTCGGCCAGCGGCTGCGGGAGCAGTTCGACGAGTCCGCTGCGGGTCTTGAGGGGGCCGGGCAGGCGCGACTGGAGCGGCCCGAGGTCGATACCGTGCGGCCGGTCCAGCAGCTTCTCCAGGCTCAGGCCCTCGGGGCGTGCGCCGAATCCGTCGCCGTACGGGCCGAGCCGCAGCATCATGTCGAGGCGCCGCTCGGGGCCGGTGTCACCGGTGAGGGCGGCGGCGAGCTCCCGGGGGTCGCGGCCGTGCGCCGGGGAGTGCTGTTCCTTGACGGCCTTGCCGAGAGTCTGGTCGATGACCAGGGCGTCGACGGCGGAGGGGTCGGCGCCGTGCATGCCGGTCGCGGCGAGGACGAGCCGGGCCAGGATCTCCGTCTCGGCCATCCTGCCGGGCTCCAGGGGGACAGCGGCCCGGGTGTAGCGGACCTGGTTGCGTACCGCGAGGGTGTTGAAGGCGAAGTCGTGGTGCGGGCTCTGCGAGGGCGGGGGCGGCGGCAGCACGACGTCGGCGTGGCGCGAGGTCTCGTTCAGGTACGGGTCGACACTGACCATGAAGTCGAGCGAGCCGAGGGCCTTGTCGAGGCGGTCGCCGTCCGGGGCGGACAGGACCGGGTTGGCGGCGATCACGACGAGGGCGCGGACGGGCTCGCCCTCGGCGGTCGCGGTGTCGATCTCCTCGGCGAGCGCGGCCAGCGGCAGTTCACCCTTGGCCTCCGGGTGGCGGCTCACGCGGCTGTGCCAGCGGCCGAGCGCGAACCCGCGGCCGGGCCCGGCGGGGCGGGGCGTGCGGTCCGTGGCGGCCTGCGGGAAGAGGGCGCCGCCCGGCCGGTCGAGGTTGCCGGTGAGGATGTTGAGGACGTCGACCAGCCAGCTGGCCAGGGTGCCGTGCGGGACGGTGCAGCTGCCGATGCGGCCGTATACGGCGGCGGTGGGCGCGGCGGCCAGTTCGCGGGCCAGCGCCCGGATCGTGTCGGCGTCGACGTCACAGGCCTCGGCGGCGGCCTCGGGAGTGAAGTCCCGTACGGCGTCGGCGAGTTCGTCGAGACCCTGCACCAGGTCACGGAGGCCGCCGAGGTCGGTGAGCCGCTCGTCGAAGAGGACGTGCGCCATCGCCGCCAGGAGCAGCGCGTCGGTGCCGGGGCGGACGGCGACATGCCGGTCGGCGAGCTTGGCGGTGCGGGTGCGGCGGGGGTCGATGACCGTCAGCGTGCCGCCGCGCGCCTTGAGAGCCTTGAGTTTGCCGGGGAAGTCGGGGGCGGTGCACAGGCTCCCGTTGGACTCCAGGGGGTTGGCGCCGATCAGCAGCAGGTGGTCGGTGTGGTCGAGATCGGGTACGGGGATCGCGTTGGCGTCGCCGTAGAGGAGGCCGCTGGAGACGTGCTTGGGCATCTGGTCGACGGTGGACGCGGTGAAGATGCTGTGCGTGCCGAGTCCGGCGAGCAGGACGGTCGGATAGAGCGCGCCGGCCATGGTGTGCACGTTCGGGTTGCCGAGGACGGCTCCGACGGAGTGCGGCCCGTACCGCTCGACTACCGGCCGCAGTCCGGCGGCGACCGCGTCGAAGGCCTCCTCCCAGGTGGCCTCGTGCAACTCGCCGTCCTTGCGCACCAGCGGGGCCCGCAGCCGGTCCGGGTCACTGTCGGCGGCTCCGAAGGACGCTCCCTTCGGGCAGATGAATCCCTGGCTGAACACGTCGTCGCGGTCCCCGCGCGCGCTCGTCACCCGGGTCCCCTCGATGGTGAGCGTCAGCCCGCAGGTGGCCTCGCAGAGCGGGCAGATGCGCAGCGCTGTGTGGGAGTCGGGGATGGTGGACACGGGTCCTCCCGGAGGGGATGGCGGCGACGGTGACACACTGACCGGACCGAGCATACTGACCGGTATGCTCGGTGGGGAGGGGTCTCGGGGGCCACGTCGGAAATTCGCGGACCGCGCAGGCATCCGTGAGGGCCCGCCGGGATGTGCGCGCCGCACGATCCATGAGGGCCCGCCGGAGTGTGCGCGGGCCGCACGATCCATGGGTCAGTCGAGCGAGCGCGACAGATACGCCCGCAGCAGTTCCCGTGTCTCGTCCATGACTCGCTCGTCGCCCGACGGGTCGAGGCGGAAGGCGAGCTGGACGAGGGTGTCGGCGGCCTCGACGGCGATGAGGAAGGTGCGCCGGAGGTCGTCGTCGGGAACGCGGTCGAGATAGGCGGAGAGCATCTCGGTCAGGCGGTCGGCGACGCGGGTGTTGGGTTCGGCGTCGCGGGTGCCGACGGGTATCTGGTTGCCGAAGTCGACGAGGGCGAACCCGGGCGCGGTGCGCTTCATCGCGAGGTACTCGTCGAGGACCGCGTCCATGGCCGTCCGCCAGCCCGCTCCGCCACCGGTCTCCTGGAGGCGACGCGTGACCCGGTCGGTGTAGATGTCGAGGTTGCGCTGGGCGAGCGCGTCGGCCATGGCCCGCTTGTTGCCGAAGAACCGGTAGACGGACCCGATGGGCACCCCGGCGCGCAGGGCGACCGCGCGCGTGCTCAGCGCGTCGTAGCCGACCTCGTCCAGGAGATCGGCGCAGGCGTCGAGGATACGGGTGAGTCTTTCGGCGCTACGGCGCTGGACGGGCGCACGGCGCAGCGAGGTCGCATGGGGCACGGGCTTCATGATGCCTCTCCGCCGGGGTCCGGTGAAACCTTGCCCTTGGGTACGAAGTCGGTGCCCATACCACTCATCCATCGGTGTCCGTGCGACTCACCCACCGGCGCCCATACCGCTCGTCACGGGCCGTGCGGCATCGGTCGTGTAGGCCGGAGGCGGTGAGCCACCGGACGCGGAGGCCGGAGGCGGCGGGTCGGTCGTCGTCCGCTCCTCGTGCGTGGGGCCCGGGTCGGACACGGTGATGTCGGCCGTGCTGCCGACGGGCTTTCCGTCGACGGCCCACACCGTGTCGTCGTCGGCGTGCAGGCGCACGGTCACCTGGTGGGTCCCGCGCGGGACGACGTGGCCCGCGAGATGGTGGTCCGGGCCGCGAAGGACGGAGAGGGGGCGGTCGTCCAGCCGGAGCAGGGCGTAGCCGAGGCCCGGTTCGGCCGTCTTCTCCTTGCCGGCCGGCGAGAAGCGGAAGTGGTGGACGGTCAGCCGGACGTCCCAGCCGTCGTCGGCGTCGGGCTGTATCTCGATCGCGACCTCTGGTGCGCTCTTCTTGTCGACCTCACGGTAGTGACGCCCCTCCTCGTCCGTGTTCTTCAGCACCTTGCCCACCGGGGACGGCCTCACCTCGTCGCCCTCGCGCGCGTCGCCGGATCCGCAGCCTGTCGCCCCGGTGAGCAGAGCGCCGAGCAGGGCACAGACCGCGAGCGAAATGAGACGTACGCGCGTCCACGACATGCCCGGGAGATTAGAGCACCGCTCCGCCAGCCGAATCCCCCTTGAGTCGGGTCTTGGGCACCACTCCTGCGCACCACTCCTGGGCACTGCTCCTGTGCACCACTCCTGGGCGCCACCGCGGGCCTGGCGCGATCGCACCGCCTCCCGCCAGGCCCGGGAGCCTCCCCCTTGCGCACCGATTCACCGAATCCTACGGTGATGCATAGGAATCGGGAACGAGGGAGCGATCATGAGCGGGGACGCGCGGAACGGCGCCGAGGCACGGACGAAGACCGCCGAGGCACTGCGGAAGACCGCCGAGGCGCTGACGTATCTCTCCGGGTTCGGCAACGAACACAGTTCGGAGGCGGTGCCGGGCGCGCTCCCGATCGGCCGCAACTCGCCGCAGCGGGTCCCGCTCGGGCTGTACGCGGAACAGCTGAGCGGGTCGGCGTTCACCGAGCCGAGAGCGCACAACCGCCGCTCGTGGCTGTACCGGATCCGTCCGTCGGCCGCGCATCCCGCGTTCACCCGCGCCGACAACGGCACCCTGCGCACGGCCCCCTTCACGGAGTCGGTGCCGGACCCGAACCGGCTGCGCTGGAACCCCCTGCCGGAACCCTCGCCCGGTACCGACTTCCTGGCGGGCCTGTGGACCCTCGGCGGCAACGGCGACGCCACCCAGCGCACGGGCATGGCCGTGCACCTCTATCACGCCAACTCCTCGATGGAGCGGGTGTTCAGCGACTCCGACGGCGAGCTGCTGATCGTGCCGGAGCGGGGCGGGCTGCTGCTGCGCACCGAGTTCGGGCTGCTGCATGTGGAGCCGGGACATATGGCGCTGATTCCTCGTGGGGTGCGCTTCCGTGTGGAGCTGCCGGCCGCCGCGTCCGACGACGGGCAGAACACGTACCCGTCCGCCCGGGGGTATGTGTGCGAGAACTACGGGGCGCCCTTCCAGCTCCCCGACCTCGGCCCGATCGGCGCCAACGGCCTCGCCAACGCCCGGGACTTCCGGGCTCCGGTCGCCGCGTACGAGGACGACGGGGTCGACGGGGTCGACGGGGTCGACGGGGTCGACGGGGAAACGGCGGGGCCGGTGCAGGTGGTCAACAAGTTCTGCGGCAACCTCTGGACGGCGACGTACGACCACTCGCCCCTGGATGTCGTCGCCTGGCACGGCAACCATGTGCCGTACGTCTATGACCTGCGCCTTTTCAATGTGCTCGGCACCATCAGCTACGACCATCCCGACCCGTCGATCTTCACCGTGCTGACGTCGCCGTCCGACACTCCGGGTCTGGCCGGCGTCGACTTCGTGGTCTTCGCGCCGCGCTGGCTGGTAGGAGAGGACACCTTCCGGCCGCCCTACTTCCACCGGAACGTGATGAGCGAGTACATGGGGCTCATCGAGGGCGCCTACGACGCGAAGACCGCCGGGGAAGGGGGGTTCGTGCCGGGCGGCGGTTCGCTGCACAACATGATGTCGGCGCACGGCCCCGACCGGGAGACCTTCGAGCGGGCCAGCGCCGCCGAGCTGCGGCCGCAGAAGGTCGACGACGGTCTGGCCTTCATGTTCGAGACGCGCTGGCCGGTCACCGCCACCGCGCAGGCCGCCCGGGCGGAACACCTGCAGACCGCGTACGACGACGTGTGGCAGGGCCTCCGGCGTCACTTCCGGCCGGCCGGCCGCCCGTGACCGGCCCTCGCCCCGCCCCTCACCGCCCGGGACCACCCATGACCAGCTCATGACCACCCGTTGCACCGAACGTCCGCGACCGGTACGGATACCCTCGTGACCTCCTTCGCGCCGGACTCGATCGTCCTCAACCGCAAGCTGCCGCTCTGGTATCAGGTGTCGCAGTCCCTGCGCGCCTCGATACTCGGACGGGCGCCGCAGGATCCCCTGCGCCTGCCCACCGAGGAACGGCTGGCGGAGCACTACGGGGTGAGCGTGCTGACCATGCGGCAGGCGCTCAAGGAGCTGGAGGACGAGGGGCTCATCTCCCGCCACCGCAGGCGCGGCACGTTCATCGAGCCGAGCGCCACGCGGGGTGCGCCGGTCCGCCTCCTCGGCTCGGTGGACGCCATCGTGGCCCAGCAGTCGGGCATGACGACCGAGCTGCTGGACCATGGAAGCGAGCCCGTGTCGGGCGAACTCTCCGAGCACTTCCCCGACCTGGCGGAGGTGGCGACGTACCACCGGCTGCGCAGCGACGAGAAGACCGGTGAACCGAACAACCACGCGCGCAACTACGTCCGGCCGGAGCTCGCGGACCTGTTCGACCCCGAGGACCTGGTCCGCTGGCCCATGACCAAGGTCCTGCGGGATGTCGTGGGGGCGCGAATCGGCCAGATCACCGACACCGTGGAGGCACGGCTCGCCGACCCGGAGACCGCCAGACTGCTCCAGGTCCCGCTGCTCAGCCCGATCCTGCACTACACGGGCGTCGTGCACGGCGAGGACGGCCGGGCGCTGGACGTGGCCCGTATCCACTATCGGGGCGACCGTTTCTCGTTCACGGTCACCCTCGACGCCCACTGACCGTGCGGGGCCCGGCCGCCGGCCAAGGCCCACGTCGTACGATGCCGAGCGTGACGCACGACGACGCTCCGCTGCTCGCGGACCTCATGCCGTGGTCCGTCGCACCTCCCCGGCTGGGCCGGGCGTGGCCGGCGGCGCCCGATGCGGCGTCCCTGAAAGCGCGGTGGGACGCCCTCGTGAAGGCCGAGGGGCCGGACCGCGAGGCGTTGTTCGGCGCCACGCGCGCGCGGACCCCGCACTCGGCGGTGACGCAGTTGCCCGGCCAGTCCTCCGGAACGGGCCGACTGGCGCGCGCGTCGGGCCCCTGCGCGGAGCCGGTACGGGTCATGGTCGGGCCGTTCGACGAGCAGTGGCTGATCCCCGACCACCGGCTGATCGACGCGGCACGGCCGGAGCTCTGGCGGGTCGCGGACGAACACCAGGCGTTCACAGTCGAGCAGACACCCGCCCCCGGCGGCCCGCCCCTCCTGATCGCGTCCGTCCTGCCAGTGGTCCCGCCCCGGCCGAAGACCATCGCCTCGGCCCGCCCCGGCCGTATCCGCCCCCTGTACCGGCGCCCCGGCGGCCTCGAACCGAATCTGGCACCGGGCCTGCTGAACCTCCTGGCCGAGCGCCTCGGGCACGCCCCCACCCCGCTCGACGTCCTCGCCTGGACGGTCGCGGTCACCGGACCGGGGCCGGACGGACCCGTCGTTCCCCTCACGTCCGACCCCGAACTGTGGTCGCGCGGAACCGAGTTGGGTCACCGCATGCTGTGGCTGATGCGCCGCGACGGCGAGCGCCCCAAGCTCCCCGGCGGCCGCCGCCCCTACGTACGAGCCCCGCTCCCGCCCTTCCCCCTCGAACCGCGCTACGACCGCGACGAGGAGACCCTCCACCTCGACGAGGGCCGCATCTCCCCCGTGCCCCCTGCCGCCTGGGACTTCGAGGTCGGCGGTGTCCGTGTCCTGGAACAGTGGTTCAGCGCCCGGATCACCCGCCCCGAGCCCGGCACACTGGAGGCCGTCCGCCCCACCACCTGGCCCCAGACCTGGACATCGGAACTGCTGGAAACAGTCACGGTGCTGACCCTGCTGTCCGAACTACGCCCGCAGCAAGCCGAGTTGACGATGCGGTCCCCTCTCACCACAACCGCCCTGCGCAAGGCGGGCGTACTCCCGCCCCCCGACTCCACCCGCCACCCAGCCTCAGTCCTGGACCACCCCGAGGAGGGCCCGGAGGGCCAGTTCGCCCTGCTCTGACCCGGCAGGGGCGCGGGGAACGGCGCGACCAGCCACAACGCACCCGCACCCGCACCCGCACCCGCAAACAGCCCCTCCCCTGTCGTCGGGGCTTTCAGCGAGACGGGTCGAACCCGTCGAGCACCCGCTCAAGCGCCCGCTGGAACACCCCCTCCAGATCGATCGGCCCCGAGTCCTCCATGAACGCCGCCGCCATCCGCGGATACGCCCCGCTCGCCACCTGGCTCCCCAGATAGGCGCCCCGCACCGCGTTCTCCTGCTCCTCCGACCACGGCAGCGCCCGTGCCCGCTCAGCCGTGGCCAGCTCGTTCCCGACGTACGCCGTCACCACGCCGTTGATCATCGCGACCAGCTCGAACTTCGTGCCGTACGTGCCGTCGAAGGAGTCCAGGCAGGAGAGGCAGTGCTCCAGGTACCTCAGGGCGTGGGGGCTGAAGCCGTACACCGGTGACATCAGAGCCGGCAGCCAGGGATGCCGGTGCATGAGCCTGCGGGTCTGATGCGCGACCCGGAGCATGTCGGCACGCCAGTCCCCCGCCGGCTCCCACAGCTCATGCTCGGCGCCGACGGCGTCCACCATCAGCTCGGACAGGTCCTCCTTGCGCGGCACGTAGTTGTAGAGCGACATCGTCCCGCAGCCCAGCTCGGCCGCGACGTGTCGCATCGAAACAGCGTCCAGCCCCTGCGCGTCCGCGATCCGCACAGCCGCGGCCGCGATGTCGGCCCGGGTGAACGCTGGCCGCGGCCCCCGCCCCGTCCGCTCGGGTCGGGCCCAGATCACTTCGGGTACGTCGGCACGTCCTGCCATCGGTGTCGCCAGTCCTGCCATCGGTGGATCCTGATACTCCCATCCTAGTTACGTACAGCGTACGTAATGCGCTATGGTCAATCCATGACTACTACGTACGGTGTACTTAGTGAGGGTCTGGAGAAGCGCTTCGGGGACGTCCACGCCCTTCAGGGGCTGGATCTCGCGGTGGCCGAGGGAACCGTCTGCGGACTGCTGGGCCCCAACGGCGCGGGAAAGACCACGGCGGTACGGCTGCTCACCACCCTGCTGCGCCCCGACGCCGGGTCCGCCCGGGTCGCGGGACACGATCTCGTACGGGAGCCGGACGCCGTGCGCCGCGCGATCGGCGTCGCCGGGCAGTACGCCTCGGTCGACGGCGACCTCACGGGCCGGGAGAACCTGCGGCTGTTCGCGAAGCTGCGGCGCCTGCCGAGGGCGGCCGCCCGGGCCGAGGAACTGCTCGACCGCTTCGAGCTCACCGGCGCGGCGAACCGGCTCGCGTCCACCTACTCGGGCGGTATGCGACGCCGCCTCGACCTGGCCGCCAGCCTGATCACCCGGCCCGCGGTGCTGTTCCTCGACGAGCCGACGACGGGACTCGACCCGCACAGCCGCAACCAGATCTGGGAGACCGTGCGCGCCCTGAAGTCCGAGGGCACCACCGTCCTCCTCACCACCCAGTACCTGGAGGAGGCGGACCAGCTCGCCGACGACATAGTGCTCGTGGACCGGGGCCGGGCCTCGCACTCGGGAACGCCCGCCGAACTCAAGTCGCTCATCGGCTCGTACGCGGAGGCGGTCGTCGCCCACGCGGACGCCATGGCGGGCGCGGCGGCCGTGCTGGACCAGCTGACCGGCTCCGCACCGGACTTCGACCAGGAACGGCGTGCCGTCGGCGTGGTCACCACCGACCCGACGCTCACCCTTCCGCGACTCGTACGCGAACTCGACGCCGCCGGTGTGCCGTTGCTCGACGTGAGCCTGCGGCCGCCGACCCTCGACGACGTCTTCCTCCGTCTCACCGACGGCCTGACCGACGGCGTGACCGATGGCCCGTCCGACGGCAAGGAGCTTGTGACATGAGCACGTTGGCCTTGGCGTACGACGGAACGGCGATGCTGGGCCGCCAGCTGCGGCGGATCCGGCACAACCCGGGACTGCTGATCCTCACCCAGACCATGCCCATCACGATGCTGCTGTTCTTCGGCTACGTCTTCGGCAGCGCGCTCGCGATGCCCGGCCAGGAGTACCGGGCCTTCCTCGTACCGGGGCTGCTGGTCGCGACGGCGGCCAACGGCATCATGACGGGCATGTTCCAGGCGGCCCAGGACTCACACCGGGGTGTGACGGACCGCTTCCGTACGCTGCCGATGAGCAGGGCCGCCGTGCCGCTCGGACAGGCCGCCGCCGACCTCGTCGTCACCGCCGCGGGCACGGTGCCGCTCCTGCTCGTGGGGCTCGCGGTGGGCTGGCGGATCGAGGGCTCCGCGCTCGAAGCGGCCGCCGCCCTGGGGCTGTTGCTGCTCTTCCGGTTCGCGACCACCTGGGTCGGGATCCTGCTGGGGCTCGCCTCGCGCAGCGAGGAGGCGGCCGGACAACTCGGCGGCGCGACGTTCATCCTGCCGCTGCTGTCCAACGCGTACATTCCGACGGACAATCTGCCGGGCTGGCTGCGCACGGTCGCCGAGTGGAATCCGATCAGCGCGGTGACCGCGGCTCTGCGGGAGCTGTTCGGGAACGCGCCGGTCGCGGCCGACGGCGCCTGGCCGGTGACGCACCCCGTCGCGGGGTCGCTGGCCTGGTGCGCGGTCCTCATCGCGGTGTTCATGCCGCTCGCCGTCCGCCGGTACGCGAACGGCGGACGCTGAACCTTCGCTCGCAGCCCCTGCGCATGCCCGGCCCCTGCATGACAAAGCCGCTGCGCACGGGTCATGATCCCTCGCATGGAGCCGCTTCCCCTGCCCCTGGAGGGCATCACCGTCGTCGCCGTCGAACAGGCCGTCGCCGCCCCCTTCGCCACCCGGCAGCTCGCCGATCTCGGGGCCCGGGTCATCAAGGTCGAGCGTCTCGACGGTGGCGACTTCGCGCGTGACTACGACACCGCGGCCGCCGGTCTCGCCTCGCACTTCGTGTGGTGCAACCGCGGCAAGGAGTCCATCGCCCTCGATCTGAAGGACCCGCGCGGGCTCGACGTGGTGCGCCGCCTCGTGGCCGGCGCCGACGTCTTCGTGCAGAACCTCGCGCAGGGTGCGGCCGCGCGGCTCGGCCTGGACGCGGCCACGCTGTGCGCGGCGCACCCGCGGCTGATCTCGGTGGACATCTCGGGTTACGGGGCCTCGGGGCCCTACGCCGGCAAGCGCGCGTACGACATGCTCGTGCAGTGCGAGGCGGGTCTTGTGTCCGTGACGGGGACGGCCGGGCAGCCGGTCAAGGCGGGCATTCCGGCGGCCGACATCGCGGCGGCGATGTACGCGTTCTCGGGGGTGCTCGCGGCGCTGGTGCGGCGCGGGACCACGGGACGCGGCGGACCGGTGGAGGTGTCGATGCTCGACGCGCTGACGGAGTGGATGGGGCATCCCCTGCACCATGCGATGCACGGAGGAACTCCTCCGGCGCGTACGGGTCTCGCGCACGCCGTCATCGCCCCGTACGACGGCTATCCGACGGGCGACGGCGGGAGGGTGCTGCTGTCGGTGCAGAACGACCGGGAGTGGCGCCGGCTCGCCGAACAGGTGCTGGGGCGGCCGGATCTGGCGCACGATCCCGCCTACGCGACGAATGCGGCGCGGGTCGAGAACCGGGAGCGTACCGACGAACTGGTCGGCGGGGCACTGGTGGCGCTCAGCTCACAGGAGGCGGTGGCGCGTCTGGAGACGGCCGAAATCGCCTGCGCGCTGCTGAGGGACGTACGGGAAGTGGCGGAGCATCCTCAGCTGGCGGCGAGGGACCGGTGGCGGGAAGTGGAGTCACCGGTCGGGCCTCTGAGGGCTCTGCTGCCGCCGATCACGCTGCCGGGCGGGGACGCGGCGAAGATGGGGCCCGTACCCGCACTCGGGGAACACACCGGGGCGCTGCTGCGTGCCGTGGGGATGACGGACGATGAGATCGCAGCGCTGCACCGGGACGGTGTGTCCGCCTGAGCGCGGGTCGGGGTTCTGCTCGGATTCGGCCGCCTGTCAGCGACCGGGGCCGCCGGTCAGCGGCCGCCGAACAGGGAACGGCTCAACCGGCGAAGCGGTGCGAAGAGCGAGACCCGCCTCACTCGCGCGCCCCTGCCCGTGCGGTCGTGCGTGGTGTCACGTGCGGTGAGCTCGCGCATCAGTGACGTCGCCTCGGCCGATTCCCGCTGAGGGATGGCGGGGCCACCCATCACCGAGAGATGACGGTCGAGGCGCGAACTGGTCGCGCTGCTTCCACACGTGATCGCAGGGACTCGCGCCCTGCCACGCACTGTTATCTGTTCCATGTCACTCCCCACCCATACGAGGGCACCCGGCCCGGGCAGGTTAACCCTATCGCTCCCTCGACACACTCGCGTATCCCGGGCACGGGATTCACCTACCCAGAACGGGCGTTGGCAATTACTCTCCGAATCCGAGTGATTCCAGGGCGAGTTGGACAACCGGTGCGGTGGTGGGCTGCGGAGATCCGCCCTGCGGCTCGACGGTGACAGCGAGTGAGGTCGCGTCCGGGTTCAGTCCGGTGGCGACCAAGGGCGTGTCGCCGTCGAGAAGTCCCAGGGAACGCGGTTTCCCCTCCGGTCGCATGAGCCACAGCTGGTTGACCCTCTCGTTCGAAGGTGTGGCGAGACCGGCGGAGGTCACCACGGCGGTGTGCTGCGAGGCGGACGCGACGACGCCGATGCCCTGGCCGTTCGCGTCCCGTCCGGCGCCCGAGCGGGCGTCCGGCGCCGCGAGAACGTGGGCGATCTCACGTGCCTGCGCCCTCTCCTCGTTCAGCTGGTCCTGCGTGCGGGCCGCCTGTGTGCCGAAGAGCGCGGCGACGACGAGGGCGGCGGCCGCCGTGGTGGAGGCGAGCGGCATGAGGAAGGGCGAGAAGGGCGAACGACGGGCGCGCGACACCGGGCGTTCCGCACGGGTGCGTGCCTGCGGCTGCGCGCGGGTCTGCTCCTGAGGGGTCGTCCGTACGGCCATGAGGACCCGGTCGCGCATCGCGGCGGGGGCCGGGGCGGCCGTGGACCAGGCGAGGCGGACCGCGTCCTCACGCAGGGCGCGCACCTCGGCGGCGCAGCTGCCGCAGCGCTTCAGGTGCTTCTCGAATCGTTTGTGCTCATGGGGCTCCAGCGCGTCGAGGGCGTACGGGGCGGCCAGCGAGTGCAGTTCGCCCTGCCGGAAGATGCTGGTCATGCGACACCTCCCAGGCAGTCGCGCAGCCGCGTGAGTCCGTCGCGCATACGTGTTTTGACCGTGCCGAGCGGCAGCGAGAGCCGTTCGGCCACTTCACGGTACGTGTAGCCGTCGTAGTAGGCGAGGGTGACGGACTGGCGCTGCAGGGCGGTGAGCCGGTCCAGGCAGCGGCGTACCCATTCCCGTTCGAGACCGGCCTCGACCTCCTCGGCCACATGGTCGAAGGCGGGGCCGTTCGCCCGCCGGGCCATGCGCAGTTCGCGCTCCGAGGCGGCGCGGGCGCTGCGGACCCGGTCGACCGCCCTGCGGTGCGCGAGGGTCAGGACCCAGGCGAGTGCGCTGCCCCGGCCGGGGTCGTAGCGCGCCGCGGAGCGCCAGAGTTCGAGGAGCACCTC
Source organism: Streptomyces sp. NPDC048484 (assembly GCF_040651415.1). Lineage (NCBI taxonomy): Bacteria > Bacillati > Actinomycetota > Actinomycetes > Kitasatosporales > Streptomycetaceae > Streptomyces > Streptomyces sp. NPDC048484. The sequence continues at coordinate 108,149 of NZ_JBEZJY010000006.1, read as the reverse complement.
CTGCGCCACCTCCTCCGACTGGGCCGGGTCCCGCACCACCCGGCGTACCAGCCCGAAGACCGGCCCGGACACGAGGGCGTACAGATCCTCGAAGGCTTTCTGGTCCCCTCCGGCCACGCGCACCAGGAGTTCGTCCGCCTCCACCCGTTTCCCCCTTCACCGACACCGACCTTGAACGGTCTGTCCCGACCGACCTTGAACGGTCTGTCCCGTCCTCACGTATTCGGCGCAGGAACGCCGTCGGATGGGGTTACGGATCAGCCGCTCGAAAACGCGGGTGAATCCCGAACCAATCCTTATCTCCCCCGGCTCCGAATGGCGTGCATCAGGCAACACCGACCGACGCGGTACGAGCGCGGGAGCGACCACTCGAGAGGTCGCTCCGGCCGACATCACCGCCGGGACACAGCTTTGGGACAGAGGACGGACGGCATGACACCTTTCACCAGTGGGTTCGTGGGGCGCAGGAGCCTCGTGACCCTTGTCTGCGGTGCGCTGGCCACCGGCGGGCTCGCGGCAGCCGGCGTGACCGCGCTCGCACCCGGGACGGCGAGCGCCTCCAGCCACCGGGAGGCTCCGCTCATCTCGGGGCAGCCGCAGTTCGACAACACGGACGTGTACGCGTTCGCCAGCCCCGACAAGGCGGACACGACGACCCTCGTCGCGAACTGGATCCCGTTCGAGGAACCGGCCGGCGGCCCGAACTTCTTCACGTTCGCCGAGGACGCCCAGTACGACCTGCACATCGACAACAACGGTGACGCGCAGGGCGACCTGGTCTTCCGCTACACGTTCAAGACGCACGTCAAGAACGACAAGACCTTCCTGTACAACACGGGCCCGGTCGAGAGCCTCGACGACCCGGACCTCAACATCACGCAGACCTACGACATCGACCTGCTGCAGCTCAAGGACCAGCACCTGGTCAAGAAGACGAAGTACGCGGACGACGTGCCGGTCGCGCCGTCGAACGTCGGCAAGGCGTCCATGCCGGACTACGCCAAGCTCCGTTCCCAGGCGGTGCACGAACTCCCGGGCGGGGCGACGACGTTCGCCGGTCAGGCCGACGACCCGTTCTTCCTCGACCTGCGCGTCTTCGACCTGCTGTACGGCGGGAACCTGTCCGAGGTCGGCAATGACACGCTGAAGGAGTACAACGTCAACTCCGTTGCCCTGCAGCTGCCGAACGACGTGATCCAGGAGTCGGCCGAGCAGCCGATCGTGGGCATCTGGTCGACGACGCAGCGCAGGAGCGCCAGCGGTGAGTACCGGCAGGTCTCGCGCCTCGGCATGCCGCTCGTGAACGAGGTCGTCAACCCGATCAAGGACAAGGACAAGTTCAACGCGTCCTCGCCCTGGAACGACGGCGACTTCCTGAAGAACGTCACCGAGCCCGAGCTGCCGAAGCTCATCGAGGCGATCTACAAGATCGACGCACCCGACGAGCCCCGTAACGACCTGGTCGACGTGTTCCTGAAGGGCGTCGAGGGCCTCAACCAGCCGCCGCACGTCACGCCTTCGGAGATGCTGCGCCTCAACACCTCGACCAAGCCGGCCGCCAAGGAGAAGCGTCTCGGTGTGCTGGACGGCGACAACGCGGGCTTCCCGAACGGCCGTCGTCTGGGTGACGACGTGCTGGACATCGCGCTGCAGGTCGTCGAGGGCGAACTGCTCGGCGCCAAGAACGACCTGGGTGACGCGGTCGACAAGAACGACCAGAAGTTCGAGAAGGCGTTCCCGTACGTCGCTCTGCCGACCTCCGGTTCGCGCGGACCGCTGGCCAAGGGCACGACCGGCACCAACGACGTCCGCAACCAGCTCGGTGACGCGCTGCAGCCCGCGGGCGGCACGACCGGCACGGGCGGTATGGACGACACCACGCTGATCACCGTCTCGGCGGCTTCGGGCGCGGCAGGGTTCCTGCTCGTCGGCACGGGCGTGCTGTGGTGGCGCGGCCGTCGCCGGGCCTACTGAGCCGCACCTCTGACTGGCGCGGTCCGTGCGTATCCGTCCCCCACGGCGCGCGGGCCGCGCCACCCGCAATACCGCTGCACCGCTGCACCGCTGCACCGCTGCACCGCAACACCCACTACGTGAACCACCTTTTCCACCATGGCGATTGAGGAGAGCGCAATGTCCCCGCGTAGCAACGACGACGCGCAGGAGAGGGATCTCGCCGACGACACGGCCGACGCTGCCGACGCGACCGACGCTGCCGCAGCACCCGAGGCACCCGGGACTCCCGAGCCGGCTGAGACAGCTGAGATGGCTGAGACGCCTGAAACCGTCGAACCGGCTGGACCGGTTGAAACGGTTGAAACGGTTGAAACGGTCGGGACAGCCGATGTCGCTGAGACGGCTGACGTGGCCGCGACGGCCGGCACGGTCGGGACCGGACAGCGCGTTCCCGGTGGGCGCCGGGAGTCCGGGCGGCTCCGGGTGCTGCATCTCACGGCCTGCGCCGTCGCTCTCGCCGTCGCGATGACCGCGGGTGCCGTGGTGCTGGGCAACAGGGACGACGGCGGTACGTCCACGGTGTCGTCCGTGCCCGGGCTCGCTCCCGAGCTGCTGGCCGGCGGCAGCCTGGCGTCGAGCATCTCCGCGCTGCAGTCCCACCTCAAGGCGCAGCCCAAGGACTCGGGCGGATGGGCCACGCTGGGCATCGCCTACGTCGAGCAGGCCCGCACCGGCGGCGACCCGTCCCGCTATCCGCAGGCGCAGCGCGCGCTGGAGCGGTCGCTGAAGCTGAGCCCCGACAACGATCCGGCGCTCGCGGGCCGGGCGGCGCTGGCCGCGGCCCGGCACGAGTTCCCCGAGGCGCTGCGGTACGCGGACAAGGCCCTGGACGAGAACGCGTTCAGCGAGCGCGCGCTGTCCATCCGTATCGACGCCCTGGTCGAACTGGGCCGGTACAAGGAGGCGTCGAAGGCCGCCGACGAGGCCGACTCCCGCCGCCCGGGCGTGCCGGTCTTCACCCGGTACGCCTACGTACACGAGCTGCGCGGCGACGTCCGTACGGCGCGCCGCGTCCTGGAGCAGGCGCTGGCCGGGGCCACCGCGCCCGGCGACGTCGCCTACGTGGCCTCGTCGCTGGGCCAGCTCTCCTGGCGCGAGGGCGAGTACGGGACGGCGCTGAAGTACTACGAGCGGGCTCTGCGGGCCGACGCGGCCTATCTGCCGGCGCTGGAGGGACGGGCCCGGGCGCAGGCGGCGAACGGGGACCGGGCGGCCGCGATCCTCGGGATGGAAGAGGTCGTGGGACGCTTTCCGCTGCCGGGCCCGCTGGTGGTGCTGGGCGAGCTGTACGAGGCACGTGACGGCGAGGAGGACCGGGCGAAGGCCCGCGACCAGTACGCCCTGGTCAACGCCTGGACGGCGCTGGCCCGCGCGAACGGTGTCAACGCCGACCTGGACACCGCCCTCGCCGCGGCGGAGCACGGCGACCGCAAGGCCGCCCTGCGCGCAGCCCGTGCCGAGTGGGAGCGCCGGGAGACCGTCCACACCGCGGACGCGCTCGCCTGGGCCCTGCACGTCAACGGCCGCGACGACGAAGCCCTGCCCTACGCCCGCCGCGCCACGGCGACCGGCTACCGCGACGCGACGTTCCTCTACCACCGCGGCATGATCGAACGCGCCACGGGCCACAAGAAGGAGGCCCGCGCCGGCCTGTCGTCGGCGCTGAAGCTCAACCCGGGCTTCTCGCCGGTGGGCGCGAAGGTGGCCGAGAAGACACTGACGGCGCTGGGCGGTGCCCAGTGAGCGCCTTCGCCGTACGCGGCCTCCGCTCCCGCCTCGCCGCCCGAAAGGCGTCCCTCGCCGACCGAAAGGCGTCCGTGCGCCGTCGCACGTTCGGGTCCTGCGTGGCCGTGCTCATGGCCGCCTGCGCACTGGTGCTGATCCCCTCCGGGACGGCCTCGGCGCATCCGCTCGGCAACTTCACCGTCAACCGGTACGACGGTCTCGTCGTCGCTCCCGGAAAGCTGCGGGTCCTCCACGTGGAGGACCTGGCGGAGATCCCGGCGACCCAGGCTCAGCCCGCCATCGACAAGGCGGGCATGGGCAGTTGGGCCCGACAGCGGTGCGAGACGGCGGCCGGTAAGAGCCGGGTGACGGTGGGCGGGAAGGCTGCCGCCCTGACCGTCGGCGAGAGCCGTGCCCGGGTGCGGCCCGGACAGGCCGGCCTCAAAACCCTCCGGGTGGAGTGCCGTTGGACGGCCCCGCTGCCGGACGGGAACCTGTCGCTGCGCTTTCGCGCCTCCGTGGACGACGGGCCCGGCTGGCGCGAGGTCACGGCCCGCGGTGACCGGACGACCCTCACCTCCTCCGACGTACCCGAGAAGTCCCTTTCCGGTGAACTGACCAAGTACCCCGCCAAGCTGCTGTCGTCGCCGGCGGACACGGCGACCGCCGCGCTGCGCCTGCGGCCGGGTGGACCCGCGCTCGTCGAGGAGAACTCCGACGCGCCCGCCTCATCCGTACTGCCCCGTGGCGCCGACCGCTTCACCCGCGCGTTGGACGACCTGGTGTCCCGCCAGGACCTGACCTTCGGTTTCGCACTGCTGGCCCTGGCCATCGCGGTCCTGCTCGGCGCGATGCACGCGCTCGCGCCGGGTCACGGCAAGACGCTGATGGCCGCGACGGCCGCGGCGCGCGGCGGCCGGGCGGGCCTGCGTGACGTCCTGCCCCTGGCGGCGTCGGTGACCATCACCCACACCCTCGGGGTGGCGGCGCTGGGCCTCCTGGTCACCGCCGGCTCGGCGGCGGCGCCCTCCGTGGTGACGTGGCTGGGTGTCGCGAGCGGCGTCCTCGTGACGGCGGCCGGCACCACACTCGTACGACGAGCCTGGCGGAACCGGGGCCCGGCGCACTCGCCCGCTCCGGCGCACGAACACGATCACGATCACACGCACGATCACGAAGACGGCCATACGCACGACCACGGCCACACCCACGCGCATGGTCACGAGCACGGCCATACCCACGAGCACGGCGACGGCCACAGCCATGAGAACGCGCACGGCGACACCCACGTGCATGCCGCCGCCCACGAGCGCCAGCTCGTTCTCGCGCACTCCCACGCCGACGCCGAGGCCCGGCCCGCCGGGCGCGGCCACGCGTCGGCGCTCCTGGAAACGCCCACGCACGGACACGGTGACGGCCATTCCCACGCGTCCAAGCGTTCCGGCGCCGGACGTCCCAGGGGCAACACCCACACCCACACCCATGGCGGCTTCACCCACACCCATGAGATCGCGCCGACCCTGCGCGGCACGATCCTCCTCGGCTTCGCCGGTGGTCTGGTGCCGAGCCCCTCGGCCGTCGTCGTCCTGGTGGGCGCCGCCTCGCTCGGCAAGGCCTGGTTCGGGCTCCTGCTCGTCCTCGCGTTCGGCCTCGGACTCGCCCTGACGCTCACGGCGGCCGGGGTCGCCGTGGTCAAGCTGGGCAGCGGGGTGAGCCACGTGCTGGCGACCCGCTCGCGCTGGGCCGACAGTCCGGTGACCGCGCTGGTGCGCAGGACCGTGCCGCTGGGGTCCGCGTTCGTCGTCGTAGCCCTTGGGGTCGGATTGGTGTTCAAGGGGGCCGCAACCGCACTCGGTTGAGCTACTTTTGTTCAGAATCGTGCGGATGCCAGCGGATGCTGATGGGGGGGGCGCCCGTGTCCGAAGAACCGGGTAGTGAGCGTGTGATCGCGGGTCGCTACCGTCTTCTCTCTCCGCTGGGCGAGGGCGGGATGGGGACGGTGTGGCGTGCCCGCGACGAGGTGCTGCACCGCGAGGTCGCCGTCAAGGAGGTGCGGGCCCCGGGCGGGCTGCCGGGACCTGACGTCGAGCGGATGTACGCCCGTCTGGAGCGTGAGGCGTGGGCGGCGGCCCGGGTCTCGAACCGCAATGTGGTGACGGTCTACGACGTGGCCATGGAGGACGGCCGCCCGTGGATCGTGATGGAGCTGATCCGCGGGATCGCGCTCTCCGATCTTCTGGACGCCGAGGGCCCGTTGACCCCGCAGCACACCGCCGACATCGGCGCGGAGGTGCTCTCCGCCCTGCGGGCCGCGCACGAGGCGGGGGTCCTGCACCGGGACGTGAAGCCCGGCAACGTCCTGATCTCGAACGACGGCCGTGTCGTACTCACCGACTTCGGTATCGCCACGGTCGAGGGCAGCTCGGCGCTCACCATGACCGGTGAGGTGATCGGCTCGCCCGAGTTCCTCGCCCCGGAGCGGGCGCTCGGCCGTACGCCGGGGCCCGAGTCCGATCTGTGGTCACTCGGCGTGCTCCTCTACGCGGCTGTCGAGGGCAACTCCCCGTTCCGCCAGAACACCCCGCTCAGCACCCTGCGCGCGGTCGTCGACGAGGAGTTGCCGGCTCCGCTCCGGGCGGGACCGCTCGCGCCGGTCATCGAGGGCCTGCTGCGCAAGGACCCGGCGGAGCGGATGTCGGCGGCGGACGCCGAACAGGACCTGCGGATCATCGCGGCCGGCGGCACGCCCCGTACGGGGACCGCGCCCTACTCGCCGACGGTCGCGGCACTCCCCCAGCCGGCCGCGACCCGGCCGGCCCCCGTCCCCGCGTACACACCCTCCGCCCCCGGCCCGCGGCAGACCCCCACCGCCACGACAACGACCTCGGGGCCCGCTCACCCCCGGCGCGCCATGATCGTGGTGATCGCGGGCCTGGCCGCTCTCGTCCTCTCGATCGCGGGCCTGACCTACGTCCTGGTCAACCGCGACGACGGAGGCAACGGCACCGACAGCTCCGACGGCGGGACGACCGGCGGTTCGACGGGCGGCGACGACAGTGCCAACGGAGGTACCGGCGGGGGCGATACCGACAGCGGATCCCCGACGGGGAGCTCGGGCACGAGCAAAACGGACGGCAGCGGGTCGACCACCGGTGGCGGGCAGACGACGCCCGCGCCCACCCAGTCCGTGCGGGTGACGGTCTCGGGCTCGCACACCGGCTACACCGGCGCCTGCCCGCCGCCCGACGCGGAGGCTCCCACCTTCACGGCGACCTTCACCGTGGGTGTCGTACCGGCGGACGTGGAGTACCGCTGGGTGACGGAGACCGGCGAGGTGTCCGACCCGGGCTGGAAGACCCTCTCGTTCCCGGCGGGCGGCGGGAAGACCGGACAGAACTCGGTCGTCGTGACAACGTACGACGCGTCCGGGACGTACGAGAACAAGATCGGCGTGGAGGTCCGCAGCCCGCAGCGGACGAAGTCGAACTCGGTGGCCTTCTCGGTCACCTGCCGGACGGAGACCCCGACGGACGGGGCCTCCGCCTCCGCTTCCTCTCGGGCGTCCTCCCCGAACGGAGCGGTCAGGCTGCGGCGGTGAGGACGGGCAGGTAACCACCCGACTGGCCGGACGCGGTCGGGTGGTAGGACTCGCTGATGTTCAGCAGGTTGATGCTGTGCAGCCAGGCGCTGCCCGAGCAGATCTCATGGCCCGTGAAGGTGGAGCGTACGTCGCCGAAGGTGAAGCCGTGGTCGGCGGCACGCTTGGCGATGGCGCTGTCCAGGTAGTCGGCGGCGCCGTTGATGGCGGCCCGTTCCGTCTCGGAGAGACCGGCCAGGCAGCTGCCGCTCAGCTTGTAGAAGCGGGGGTAGCCCAGGACGACCACCTGGGCCGCCGGAGCCTTGGCGCTGATCGCCGAGTAGACCGAATCGAGTTTGCCGGGGAGCGTCGAGTCGACGTACGCCTTCGCCGTGTTGACGCGGGCCACACAGGCGCTGTCGGACTGCAGGACACAGGTCGTCATGACGTCGAGGAAGCCCGCGTCGTTGCCGCCGATCGAGATCGAGACGAGGCCGGTGCCGGAGCCGAGCGGGCCCAGCTGATTCGCCAGAACATCACCCGTACGAGCGCCCGAGCAGGCCGTGAAGTCGAACGACGAGGGTGAGTGGGCGGCCGCCCAGAGGTAGGGGTAGGCCTTCGTGCTGCGCTTGCAGTCGCCGCTGGAGCTGAGGTAGCTGCCCGCGCCGACGCCGGAGGAGTAGGAGTCGCCGAGGGCCACATAGCCCGTGGCGGCGGCTTGTTGGGACGCCTGGGCCGTCGTCGCACCGGTGAGCGCGAAGGCGGTGGCGAGCAAGAGCGAGGTCACGTATGCCGTAAGTCGGGAACGTCTCATGGAACCTCCCTTTAGCACGATCTCTGCCGTAACTTTCGTACCAGCTACGCGTGTCGACAGGAAGTGTCCATGCCAAGACCTTTGCGGACCTACCGTGACCTCCCCCCTCCGTTCACCGCTTGTTCGGTTTCATGCACATGACAACCGAGTGAGGGAAAGGCGCCCACGTCTTGACTGCCCCCGGACAGCTGCGCGACATTGAAGCCCGGCATCCGGCGCTTCAGGGGGCAAGTCGCCCATGCAGACCATAGGTATCAAGTCATCTCCATCAAATGCATCAGACCCGTCCACATCGGGTGGTGACGAGCGGTCGTGGCAGGGTCCGGGGAGGGATCTGCTGCCACTGCTCGCGGGGGCGGCCACCACGATCGCGGGCATCGGCGCCGTACTGGCGCTCGTCGACGTGGACTCGCCCCTGCGCGCTCCGTTCACGCTCTTCTTCCTGCTGGCCGCGCCCGGAACCGCCGTCGCAGCCGCACTGCGAGGCCTGGAACCGTTCGGCCGCGTCCTGGCGTCGCTGTCGGCCGCGGTAGCCGTCAATCTCCTGGTCGCCCAGGGCATGCTCGCGGTGCACCGGTGGTCGGCCCCTGGCGGAATCGCGGCCGTGGCCGCGCTCAGTTCCCTCATTCTCCTGCTGGTCCTGGTACGGCGGCTGCGCGGCCGTACGGTGAGAAGACGGGCTTCCTGACATGGACATCGGCGTGTACCGTCCCGGCGACCTGACCTCTGCCGACCGGTCGGCATGGACAGCTCTTCAGTCCAAGGCCCACCTGCAGGGCACGCCCGAACTCGCGAACCCGTTCCTGTCACCGGAGTTCGCACTCGCCGTGGGCCGCTGCCGCCGTGGTGTGCGGATCGCCGTCGTCAGGGAGAACGGCGAGCCCGCGGCGTTCTTCCCGTTCCAGACGACCGCCTCGGGCGTCGGCAGAGCCGTCGGCCTGAGCATCTCGGACTGCCAGGGCCTGGTCCACCGGCCGGGCTTCACCTGGGACGCACGCGAACTGCTGCGGGCCTGCGGACTCGCCGTGTGGGAGTTCGACCACCTGGCGCAGGGCCAGGCGCCGTTCGAGGCAGGAGCCCGCGGCACCTTCCCGTCCCCGGTCATCGACGTCGACCAGGGGTACGAGGCCTATCTGAGCCACCTGCGCACCCAGGCCCCGAAGTTCACCCGGACCACGCTCGCCAAGGAGCGCAGGCTGGGCCGCGACCACGCGGACGTACGGTACGTGCACGATGAACGCGACCCCGAGGCGCTGCGCACGCTGATGCGGTGGAAGTCGGCGCAGTACCGCAGGACCGGGCGCGTCGACCGCTTCGCGCAGGACTGGATCTCACGGCTGGCGCATCAGCTCTTCCACAGCCGTTCCGAGACGTTCGCCGGGCTCCTGTCGGTGCTCTACGCGGGCGGCGAGCCGATCGCCGCGCACTTCGGACTGCGCTCGGAACGCGTGCTGGCGTGCTGGTTCCCCGCGTACGACCCGGCATTCGGAACCTACTCCCCCGGTCTCATCCTGCATGTGCGTATGGCCGAGGCGGCAGCCGCCGACGGCATCGCCTATCTGGATCTGGGCCGGGGCCAGAAGGATTACAAGGACTCCCTCAAGACACGGGAACTCACCGTGTCCGAAGGGTGGGTTGCGCGCCGCCATCCCGTGGCGCTCGGACACCGGGCGCGACGCGCCCCCGTCCGGGCACTGAGGAACACGGTGCTGTCGCGGCCGGAGTTGTTCGAGCCGGCCGACAAAATGCTCAAACGGATGGGGAAAATCCGTTCGAGTCGTTAGGTAACAGCCAAACCGACGAAAACATGAGGCCTTCGTTTCAGGCCTTGCCATATCGTCACAATCATCAATACCGTCGTACATCCACCCGCATCGGCCCATCGGTGCACATGCGATCTAGGGGAGGGCTCAAGATCGCGACGAGGGGCCGGCGTGGGGCGCGGTAGGGGGGTGCCGTGCTCGGTGACAGCAGTTGTGCCGAGTCGTGCCGCGCGACCGACCCAGACAGTCGGCCAGTTCTGCCAGCTCACACGGCGTGAACGGAGATCTATTTCGGCATGCCGTAAGTGAGAAACCCCCCTTTCGAACCGGACAAATGCCGGACCGCCCGGGGGTGGGCGGTCCACCGGACGAGAGGGACCAGACTCATGACTTCTTTTCTGCGCCCGGCGGTTTCGGGCCAAGAACAGATCAAAGAGCAGGTACAGGATCAAGCTCAAGTTCAAGCTCAAGATCAGATCACAGCCGGCAAGTACCGATTCATATCGACTCACCTGGCCATAGCGCCTCCGGTGAGCGTCGTGATTCCCGCCATGAACGAGGCGGAGAATCTCCCGTACGTCTTCAAGTCGCTTCCGCAGTGGATACACGAAGTGGTTCTCGTCGACGGAAATTCCACCGACGACACCGTGCAGGTGGCCCGCGAGCTGTGGCCTGACGTCAAGGTCGTCGAGCAACTCGGCAAAGGCAAGGGCGACGCCCTGATCACCGGTTTCGCGGCGTGCACCGGCGACATCATCGTGATGGTCGACGCGGACGGCTCGGCCGACGGTCACGAGATCGTCAGTTACGTCTCCGCGCTGGTCTCCGGCGCGGACTTCGCTAAGGGCTCGCGGTTCGCCAACGGCGGCGGCACGGACGACATGACGCCGATCCGCAAGCTCGGCAACTGGGCGTTGTGCACAGTCGTCAACCGCAAGTTCGGCGCGCGCTACACCGACCTCTGCTACGGGTACAACGCCTTCTGGCGGCACTGCCTGGACAAGATCGACCTCGACTGCACGGGCTTCGAGGTGGAGACCCTGATGAACATCCGGGTGGTCAAGGCGGGGCTGAAGGTCCAGGAGATACCGAGCCACGAGTACCTGCGGATCCACGGCGCGAGCAACCTGCGGGCCGTGCGGGACGGGATCCGGGTGCTCAAGGTGATCCTCAAGGAGCGCTCCAACCGGCGGTCACTGCGCCGCAGACCGCACGCCGTGGCGCTCAACTCCCGTACAGGAGAGGCGTCTTGAGTACTCCGGACATCTCCGTGGTCATCTGTGTCTACACCGAGGACCGCTGGGAGGACATCCTCGCGGCGGTCTCCTCGGTGCGGGCGCAGTCCCGGCCCGCACTGGAGACGCTCCTGGCCGTGGACCACAACCAGGCGCTCCTGGACCGGCTCTCCAGGGAGTACAAGGAGACACAGGAGGTGCGGGTGCTCGCCAACGCGGGCCCCCGTGGCCTGTCCGCGGGCCGCAACACCGGCATCGCCGCCTCCCGGGGCGACGTCATCGCCTTCCTCGACGACGACGCGGTGGCCGAGCGCGACTGGCTCCTCCACTTCGCCGAGGGGTACGGGGATCCGCGGGTGATGGCCGTCGGCGGCCGGACGATGCCGATCTGGGCGTCGGGCCGCCGGCCTGTCTGGTTCCCGGCGGAGTTCGACTGGGTCGTGGGCTGCACGTACAAGGGCCTGCCTGCCGGCCGGGTCCGGGTGCGCAACGTACTCGGCGGCAACGCCTCGTTCCGCCGTACGGCCTTCGACGCGGCGGGCGGCTTCGCGACCGGTATCGGACGCGACGGCGACAAGCGGCCACTGGGCTGCGAGGAGACGGAGCTGTGCATCCGTCTCACCCGCGCCCGGCCGGACGCGGTGCTGCTGATCGACGACCGGGCGGTGATCCACCACCGGGTGCCGGAGGTACGCGAGCACTTCGCCTACTTCCGCACGCGTACGTACGCCGAAGGTCTGTCGAAGGCCCTGGTCGCCCGGAGTGTCGGCGCGGGGAAGGGCCTTGAGTCCGAGCGGCGCTACACCACGCGGGTACTGCCCGCCGGAATCGCGCGCGGACTGCGCGACGCCCTGCTCGCCCGCCCCGGCGGCGCGGGCCGGGCCGCCGCCATCGTCGCCGGAGTGGCGACGGCGGTGGGAGGGTATGTGGTCGGGAGCGTCCGGGCGCGCAGGAGTGGGGCTGCGTTCTCGGCCCCGGTCGTGCGGAGCGAGGGGGCCGAACGATGAGTGGATCACGCGAGCCACGCGTGCCGATCCTCATGTACCACGCGGTGGCCACGGCGCCGAACGACGCCACTCGCGCGCTGTCCGTGACGCCCGAGGCGTTCTACGAACAGATGGCGCTCCTGAGCGGAGCGGGCTTCACTCCGGTCGACACCGCTCAGCTGGCCAGGAGCTGGCGTGCCTCGGGGCCGCTGCCCGAGCGACCCGTACTGATCACCTTCGACGACGGCTACGAGGGTGTGCACCGGCATGCCCTGCCCGTGCTCTCCCGGCACGGTTTCGCGGCCACGCTGTTCGTGTCCACCGGCTGGCTGCGCGGGGAGTACGACACCGGGGGCGGTCTCGACGAGATGCTCGACTGGGACCAGGTGCGCGAACTCGCGGCCTCGGGCGTCGAGATCGGCGGCCACAGCCATACGCATCCGCAGCTGGACCAGCTGTCCGACGACGCACTCTGGTCCGAGCTGCTGCGGTGCCGGGAGATCGTCACCGACGAACTGGGCGCACGCCCCGCGTCGTTCGCGTATCCGTACGGCTACTCCAGCCGCCGGGTGCGCCGGACCGTGCGCGAGGCGGGCTTCACCCAGTCGCTCGCCGTGGGCAACGCTCTCGCGCGTCGCCGCCAGGGACCGTACGCGCTGCGGCGGGTCACCGTGCGCCGCGGCACCGGGATCGAGGAGTTCGAGCGGCTCGTCGAGGGCCGCGCGATCACCCGTACCTTCGCCAGGGACCGTGCCCTCACCAAGGGGTACTCCATGGTCCGCAGAGCACGACAGGTTCGCCGGAAGGCCATCCGTTCCCGTGTCTGACACGACCACGGCTCAGGCCGACACTCCCACGCCCGATCCACCCGAGCAGTCCGGGCGCCGCCTCCGCCTGCCCCGGCTCGGCCCGTCGTCCGGTGGCAGCCAGCTGTTCCGCAACGCCTATGCCCTGATGCTCAACACCGGCATCTCCGCCGTTCTGGGGCTCAGTTTCTGGCTGGTCGCCGCCCGCTACTACTCCGAGTCGGCGGTCGGCCAGGGCTCCGCCGCGATCGCCGCGATGAAGTTCCTCGCGGGCCTCACCGCGGTGACGCTGACGGGCGCCCTGGCCCGGTTCATACCGGTGGCCGGACGGGGCGCCGGGCGGCTCATCCTCCGTACCTACATGGGCAGTTCGGTGGTCGTGGCGCTGGCCGCGGTCGTCTTCCTGCTCACTCTGAACCTCTGGGGCCCCTCGTACCGTTTCCTGCACGGGCCCCTGAACGGGATCGGCTTCATCCTGGCGGTCGTCGCCTGGTCCGTGCTGACGCTGCAGGACGGGGTGCTGACCGGGCTGCGGAGCGCGCTGTGGGTGCCCGTCGGCAACACCGTGTTCTCGGCCGTGAAGCTGGCGCTGCTCGTGGCGTTCGCCGCGGCGATCCCGACCATGGGCGTCTTCGTGTCGTGGGTCGCGGCCATCGCGGTGTCCGTACTGCCCCTGGGCTGGCTGGTGTTCCGCCGCCTGGTGCCCCGGCATGTGAAGGCGACCGCGGACGCCGCCGAGCCGCCCACCACGAAGGAGATCGGACGGTTCCTCGCCGGTGACTACACCGGCTCGCTGTTCTCGCTCGCCGTCGTCTACCTCGTCCCGGTGATCGTCGCCTCGCAGGTCAGCTCGGCCGACAACGCGTACTTCTACATCACCACCACCATCGGCGGCACGGTCAACCTGCTCGCCATCAACATGGGCGCCTCGCTGACCGTCGAGGGCTCGCACGATCCGGCGCAGCTCGCGGCGAACACCCGGGCGGCCCTGCGCCGGATGGCGCGGATCATGCTGCCGGTGGCCGGGGTGCTGTTCTTCGGAGCGCCCTGGATCCTCGGCGTGTTCGGCCAGGCGTACGCGGACGCGGCGACGCCGCTGCTGCGCTGGTTCGCGGTCGGGGCGGTGCTGCGGGTCGTCATGGAGACGTACTTCGCGGTGCTGCGCGCCCAGAGCCGCACCAGCGGACTCGCCTGGCTGCAGGGCCTGTTGTGCCTGCTGGTGCTCGGCCTCACGCTGATCCTGCTGCCCCGGATGGGGCTGACCGGCGCGGGCGTCGCGGAGATCTCCAGCCTCGCGGTGATCGTGACGCTCGCCGCTCCCAAGCTGTACCGGATCGTCAGGACCGCGCCGCCCGAGGTCGTTGTGCGGGACGCGGCGCCCGACGGGGACCTGGCCGACCTGGGCGCCCGCGAGGTGCCCGCGCCACAGCGGGCCGAGCTGGAGAAGGGGCACGGGCCGTCCTGGGCGCAGCGGCTCGACCCGGACACCCTGGCGCTCGGCGTTCAGCTCGACTTCGACCACCTGGAGCGGCGGCCGGACGTACGGCCGGGGCCGGGAACACCGCCCACCGGGGCACCCGCGGTCGACCGGCCGAGCCGCGCCTCGCGGCCCCGGCCGGACCACCGGCCCACCTGGGCGCTGAAGGCTCCTCCTCAACTGCCCGCGTCCCGCGTGGAGGTGGGCCTGCCCGTCGAGAAACGCGAACCGGGCTCGGAGACCTCCCTCAGCCCGTCCGAGATCGAGGTGGACGCACCGTTCGAGTCGCCGATCGGCGGGGCCACCGAGGAGTCGCAGGACACACCGGAGGGCGTACGCGAAAAAAGCGCGTCCGGAGCCGCCGGAGCAGCACGGGAGGCGGACGGGCCCGGACAGTCGGCCCTGCCGGAGTCCTGGTGGGAGCGGCTGCGGCCGACCCGGCTCGGGATGCTGCTCGGCTGTCTGCTCACGGCCGCGCTCGTCCTGTACTGGGTGCCGGCGTCCGGGCTCGGGGAGCGCGATCTCGACCGGATGGGCGGGCTAGGCCTGATCTCCGTCCTGCCGACGCCGACGCTGGTCGGGGCCGGGCTGCTGGTGACGGTGTTCGCCTCGCTGCTCTGGCTGGGCCGCGAGCACAAGGGCCTGCTCCTGGTCACCCTGCTGGCCACGGTGGTGTCGCTGCACGCGTTGCCCGCGGTGATCGAGACCGAACCGCGGTTCGCGACGGCCTGGCAGCACCTCGGGTTCATCGACTACATCGACCGCACCGGGTCGGCCGTGCCCGACCTCGACGCACGCTGGAGCTGGCCGGGCTTCTTCGCGGCGGCCACGTTCATCTCCAAGGCCTGTGGGGTCGACGACCTCACCGAGGTCATCCGCTGGTGGCCGACAGCCATGCAACTCCTCTACCTGGCACCGCTGTTCCTGCTGGCCCGCCATATGCGCGCGAGCTGGCGCGCCCGGTGGACCGGCATCTGGATCTTCGCGCTCAGCGGCTGGGTCGGCCAGGACTACTTCTCTCCGCAGGGCTTCACCTACCTGCTCTACCTCGTCTTCGTGGCAATCCTCCTGGTGTGGTTCCGGGCGCCGCGGGTGCTGTGGACGAAGGCACGGCCCGGCGAGCTGGAGGTCGAGCCGACCGACCGGCGCCAACGGGCCGTACTGCTCATGGTGCTGATCGGCCTGTTCGTGGCGACCGTGCCGGCCCACCAGCTGACGCCGTTCGTGATGCTGGGTGTCCTCGCGGTCCTCGTCCTGGCCGGCCGCTCCGAACTCCGGGGCCTGCCGATCCTGTTCGCCGTCGTGGTCAGCGTGTGGATCGGTTTCCTCGCCGAGCCGTACTGGTCGGGGCACTTCGACGAGCTGTTCGGCGGGGTCGGCGGGGTCGGCAGCAATGTGTCGTCGTCGGTCTCCGGCCGGATCGGCGGGGGCAGTTCGACCCACAAGCTCGTCCTCTACGCGCGCGTGGCGCTGGCCGGCGGTGTGATGGCGCTGGCCTGCTGGGGCTGGTGGCGACGGCGCGACCACAAGTACCGCGAGCGGTCGCTGCTCGTCCTCACCTTCGTCCCGTTCCTCGGTTTCGGCATGCAGTCGTACGGCGGCGAAATGGCGCTGCGGGTCTTCATGTTCGCCCTGCCGGGCGCGGGCCTGCTCGCCGGCCTCGCGCTCTTCCCGCGGACCGGAGTCACCGCGAAGGAGCGGGACCAGGACCGGGTGAGCCTCGCACCGCTCGCCGCCCTGATGGCGGGCCTCGTCCTGATGAGCGGCTTCCTGGTGGCCCGCTGGGGCAACGAGCCGTTCGAACGGATCAGGCCGGGCGAGGTCGCCGCCATGGAATACGTGTACGCCCACGACGAGCCGACCGCCCGGCTGCTGTGGATGAGCGACGACACGGTGAACAACGTGACGCCCGCGATGCCGTGGGGCGCCCGGGACATGGAGAAGGTGAACTACGTACCGACGCTCGCACCCGCCGACCCCGTGCTGGTGTCGAGCCTGGTCAAGGCGCTGAAGGAAGCGGGCCCGAACTCGTTCCTCATGATCAACCGCAGCCAGGTGACCTACCTCCAGCTGGACATCGGCTACTCCAAGACCTGGGACGACCGCCTCATCCGCAACCTGGACGACCGGCAGGAGCTCCGCAAGGTCTTCGTCAACGACGACGTGTCCATGTACACCTTGCGCGAACAGTCCGAGGGCAGGGTCCCGAAGGCCGACCCCGGCCCGATCGGGCCCCAGGTGACCTGGACATCCTGGTCGGTCGTCGGAGGGCTCGCGGCGATCGCCCTGCTCGTCCTGCTCACGGCCCGCGAGGTGATCCGGGTCGCCGTCCGCCCGAGCGTGCGGCAACTGCAGTGGCTGCAGAGCAGTTTCTGGTTCTCACTGCCGCTGCTGGCGGTGCTGCTGGCTTCGCTGGTGCAGAGGTTCCTGACGATGGCTTGAGGTGGTGGCCATGGCTTGAGGTGGTGGCCCTGGCTTGAGGCGGCGGCCATGGCTTGAGGTGGTGGCTTCCACGTACGCGGTCAAGCGGTTCAGCGGTCGAGCCACTTGACGGCGTACGCCCCCATCTCGAACCGCTTCCCGTCGATCTTCGCGCTGATCTTCCGGTCAAGGGTGTTCACCACGAGAACAGCCTTGTCATCGGCGAGAACCCGCACATTGGCCTTGTCGTCCTCGGCGACAGAGACCGGCTCGTACTCCGTACCGGGCGCAAACTCCTCGCCGAAGCGGGACAGCAGGCCGAGCATCGGCAGCGCCTTCCCGCCGGAGGCCCGATCGGTCGGCGTCCACAGACAGCCGGCGCAACCGGTGCCCTTCTCCGTCTCCGGATTCCAGTAGAAGGCGGAGGTCGTACCGCCGCGGGCCATCGCGATCAGCCCGGAGGCGTGGACGGCGACGCGATGGGATTCGGTCCAGCCGTCGCGGTTGTCGTTGCTGTCGGCGGGCTCCACGTAGTACTCGGCCCACCACAGGGGCAGGTCCCCGGTCTGCTCCCTGACCCACCGGCTCACGGCCGTGAACTTCTCGGTCGCCGCGAACTCGTCCGGCAGCAGGTCGTCGTCCTCCGTGTAACTGGCCCCGTCCACGACGACGAAGTCCGCGCCCGCCTTGTTCTTGTTCCAGTAGTCGAAGGCGTCGAGGATCCGCTGGTCCATCGCGCCCCAACGGCCCTTGAGCGTCGCCGAGGCGTCTTCCTGCTGGCGTGGGTCGAGGCTGTCCATCACCAGATAGGGCCCGCCGACCTCGATGTCCTCGTCGACCTTCTTGAGCGCCTTGTAGACGAGGTTGTACAGCTCGGTGTAGCCCTCGTAGTCCCAGCGGGCCTCGGCGTCGTTCCAGAAACCCTTGAACTCGTTCCACACGATGAAGTGGCGTACGTCCGGATAGCGCTTGGCGACGGTCGCGGCGAGTGCGGCGTAGTCCTTGTAGTGGGCGCGGTCCGGGGCCGTCTCCAGGGCCTTCTGGCTCCAGTCGGTCTTCCCGGAGCCTGATGTGCCGCCCTTCATCCAGTCCGGTGCGCAGCACAGCGTGACGACCGGGGTGCCGCCCGTCTCGCGGACGAAGTCGATCCGGCGGTCCATGTCCTCGAAGTCGTACCGTCCCTTGACCGGCTCGGGGTTGTCCGCACCCCAGCCCATGATGTGCTGGATCTGCGGCGGCGACCCGTCACCGAGGCGTTGCTCCACCCGCTTCGTGGCGGCCGCGCTGCCTTCGTCGGCGCTGAACTGGGTGTGGGTGAAGCCCCAGCCCACCTGCGGTTTCGTCGCTGCGGGAACGGACGGTGTGCCGTGCACCCTGTCGCCGTCGCGGGTGGTGCCCACCGCGCCTCCGGCATCGCCGGGCAGTGTGTGGATCAGGGTCAGCACCAGGGCCAGGGCGGCCACGCCCACACCGAGCAGAGCGGTGAAGCGCCACCGCCGAGCCCCCGAATTCCACTCATGACGTCCCATCAAGGACAACAGTAACCGCGGGCGTCGGCGGGGGAACAGGTTCCGTACTGCACAGCCGTGTAACAGGGCGGAGGGGATACGCACGGCGGGGAGGTACCCGGCGGAGATACACCGGGAGGTGGAGGCAGAACCGACGCCAGGGCCTGTCCGGTCCTGTCCGGGGACTCAACGCGGAAACCGGATGCACGGGACGTCCCGGTGCCGGATCATGGCGGCATGTCTGCCAACCCGCACGACGCTCTGCCGATCCGGCTCAACGTCGACGACAGCGACTCACCGTCGGACGTCGTCGACGCGCTGTTCCTCGGCCGCTTCGCGACGGGCGAGCAGCCGCACTCGCACGCGGCGAACATCGACCGCGTACGGTCCGGTGCCTCTCTTCTCCCGCCCGATGCCCACGTGTTGCGGTCCACCCGCGACGACGACCGCAGCGCGACCCTCGCTGAGGGCGAGGGCTGGACGATGCTCGTCTCGCGCTGGAACCGCGGCGCCGACGTGACGGTCACCGCGACCAGCGCGGAGCTCGCCGAGAAAGTCCTCGGCCAGGCCACCGACGGCGCGGCCGACGAGCCCGAACCGCAGCCGGAGAACGTGACCATGGGGTTCTGGTACGTGTCGCCGCGGCGCGGCCCGCACCGCACGACCCGGCAGATCTCGGCGGGTACGTGGGACGACGTGCGCGCCAACTACACGGCGCCGGTGGCGGACGCGATGGACGGCCTGATGAAGACGACGCCGGAGGGCATCGCGGGACGTCTGCTGTTGCTGCACGGCCCGCCGGGCACGGGCAAGACGTCGGCGCTCCGTACGCTGGCGCGCTCATGGCGGGACTGGTGCCAGGTGGACTGCGTCCTGGACCCCGAGCGGCTGTTCTCCGACGTCGGTTATCTGATGGACATCGCCATCGGCGAGGAGGACGGCACGGGGAAGGGGCGTTGGCGGCTGCTCCTCCTTGAGGACTGCGACGAACTGATCCGCGGCGAGGCCAAGCACACGGCGGGGCAGGCGCTCTCCCGCCTGCTCAACCTCACGGACGGGCTGCTGGGCCAGGGCCGCAACGTCCTGGTGGGCGTGACCACCAACGAGGACCTGGAGCGCCTCCACCCCGCGGTGGTCCGACCCGGCCGCTGCCTCGCCCGTATCGAGGTCGGCCCTCTCACCCGCCGGGAATCCACGGCGTGGCTCGGCACGGAGGAGGGCCTGGGCCGCGACGGCGCGACCCTGGCCGAGTTGTACGCCCTGCGCCGGGGCACCACGCCGACCTCGGTGCCGGGCCAACGGGAGGGCGCGGACGCGGGGCTGTACTTGTAATACGCGTAGGTAGGTGCGTGGAAGCCGCCGAGCTGCGTCATTCACCGGTGTTGGTGAGCTGACACCGCGCTTCGGTCTCGGCTCCGGCCTGGGTCGGCAGTGGCAGGGTCCAGGTGTAGACGTCCGGGTCGAAGGCGTGCAGCTGTTTGACGAGCTTCGCGGTCGACCAGGGCCAGCAGAAGGTGTTGATGCCGGGGAGGCCGAAGTAGTAGCCCGTACCGCCGGCGGAGTTGTACACGGTGTTGCCCAGTGCCTTGTGAAGGGCCCGCTGGTGGGCTGCTTCGGCCTCCGGTTTGACATCGAGTGCGGACGAACCGCTGCTGCGCAGGTGGTTGAGGGCGGTGGTGACGTAACGGAGTTGGGCTTCGAGAACGGTGGGCACGGCGGTGGTGCCGCTGAGCAGATTCGGCCCGATGAGCAAGAAGAGGTTCGGGTATCCGCTGACGCTGGTGCCCAGGTAGGAGCGGCGGTTGTCGGCCCAGGTCCGGGCCAGTGTGCCGTCGGTGCCGTGCAGATCGCGGGCGAAGGGGATGTCACCGATGTGGTAGCCCGTCGCCAGCACGATGACGTCGGCGCGGGTGCGGGTGCCGTCGGCGCCGATGACGTCGGAGCCCTCCACGGCGGATACACGGGTGGGGTGCAGTCGCACGTTCGGCCGGCCGAGGGTGGCGTAGTAGGTGCCGGAAGTGATCAGGCGGCGACCGCCGAACCGGTAGTCAGGAGTAAGGGCCCGGCGCAGGGCGCGGTCGCGTACCGAGGTACGCAGATGGAAGCGGGCCAGGGCTTCCAACGGCCGCAGCAGGCGGGGGTGGCGCAGCGGCAGGCCGACGGCTTCCTGGATCCAGTGGTGCAGGCCGCGCAGGGCGCGGCGCGCTGCCGGGTGGTGTGCGAAGAAGCGGTGCAGGCGCGCGGGGATGGGGTAATCAGGTTTCGGGAGCACCCACTGCGGGGTGCTCTGGAAAACGTCGACATGAGCCGCCTCGGGCTGGATCTCGGGCAGAAACTGGACGGTGGAGGCTCCGGTCCCCACCACCGCCACGCTCCGTCCGGTCAGGTCGACTTCGTGGTCCCAGCGGGCGGAGTGAAAGACGGGGCCTGGGAAGGCGTCGAGGCCGGGGATGTCGGGATGGCGAGGTCGGTGCCAGGGGCCGGTGGCGACGATCACGGCGCGGGCTTTGTACGTGCCCGACGTCGTGCGCAGGTTCCAGTGGCGCGCTTGCGGCTGCCAGCGGATGTTCAGCACTTCGGTGTCGTAGTGGATCGCCGTGTCCACTCCGTGTGTTGCCGCGGTGGTGTCGAGGTAGTCGAGAATCTCGGACCGGTCGGCGAAGCCTCGGCTCCACGAGTGGGGTGCGAAGGAGTATTCGTACAGCACCGACGGGACGTCGCAGCCGCATCCCGGATAGGTGTTGTCGCGCCAGGTACCGCCGAGGCGAGCGGACTTCTCCAGTACTACGACGTCGTCGAAGCCGGCCCGGCGCAGCGCGATCACGGCGGCCACACCGGAGAGACCGGCCCCGATGACGACGACTTCGGCTTCGGCTTCGGCTTCGGCTTCGGCTTCGGCTTCGGCTTCGGCTTCGGCTTCGGCTTCGGCTTCGTCACGGTGGTTGTGGTGGTTGTCGTTGCTGTCGTCGGCCACCGGCGCTCCTGCCTGCCTCGTGGGTGTTCCAGCGCTGATGCCGAAGCCTCCCCATCACTCGCTCAGGGCGACTGATCGTAGGGTCGGCCGGGGACGGGTCATGGCGGTATGACCGGTAGATACCTCATAGGAGTGATCTCGCCGGGAGCGGGAGGTCGGCTTGTTCTCCTGTGCTCGGCTACCGGCCACGACGACGAGGGACGAACTGTCCGGCCCCCGCGTCCTCACCCTGACCTGACCTGACCTGACCTGACCTGGCCCACGGCCGCACACCCCGTATCAGGCGGTGTGGACCCCGGCGAAGGGCAGGAGAAGCGCGGCGGTCCGCGGCGGATCCTCCAGGATGGGTGTGTGTCCGGCACCGGGCAGCATGTCGACTTCCGCGCCCGGGACGACGCGGTAGTCGACCGCGGACGAGGGCCGCCATCTGCGGTCCTGGTCGCCGAAGATCACCTGCAACGGCTTACCGACGGCCACCAGCCGATCCGGGAGCGCACGCTGGTTCAGATAGGCGATGGACGCCTGCATCGCCGCGGTGAGCGCGTGGTAGGTCATGCCG
Organism: Streptomyces sp. NPDC048484; assembly: GCF_040651415.1. Lineage (NCBI taxonomy): Bacteria > Bacillati > Actinomycetota > Actinomycetes > Kitasatosporales > Streptomycetaceae > Streptomyces > Streptomyces sp. NPDC048484. The sequence continues at coordinate 86,288 of NZ_JBEZJY010000006.1, read as the reverse complement.
CGCAGTTCGTCGACGAGTTCTTGTGGGACCTGGTAGCCCGCGCGGAATCCGGTGCTCGCGAACCGACGGATCTGCTCGTCGGTCGGTGGCCACTGCGCGGGGTCGATCCCGGTGGGCCCCGGCGCGATGAAGGCATCCATGCTGGGGCCGGTGTTGATGAGCACGAGCGCGGTCACCAGGTCGGGTCGTTGCTCGGCGAGAGCGGTGGCGGCATAGCCACCGCTGGAGTGCCCGACGACTATGGCGTGCTCGACACCGAGCCGGTCCAGCGCCGTGCCGACCCTGCGCCCCTGCTCGGGGGGCGCGTAGTCGCCGCCGCCCGGTTCGGCCGAGCGGCCGTGCCCCGGCAGGTCGATCCGGACGACGTGATGAAGCGTGGTCAGCAACGGCACCAGCGCGTCCCACGAACTGCTCGAGGCGCCGGATCCATGGATGAGCAGGAGCACGGGCGCGTCGCGAGGGCCGTCCTGGCGCACGTGGATGTCGCCATGCTCCAGGCTGAGGATCGAGTTCTCGGTGGTGCCGGCGTCGCCGTTCCTATGAGAAGTGCCTGTCGGAGAGGGCCTGTCGGGAGGAGTCATGAGTCCACTGTCACCGCCCGTGCGCACCTCCGGCTTGGACAAATGTTCCCTCCTCGGCCCGCGTAGCATTCGGTGATGGGGTCCACCACGAGTGACCGCGACGATCCCGCTGGGTGGGACGTCGCACGTCCGCAGTGGCCCAGCCGGGTGGCTGGTGTCGACATGGCCGGGTTCCGGGTCCCCGGCCCGCCCGTCGGTGGCCTGCGGATGGTTCCGCACCCAGCCGTGATGCTGATCCTGGAGTTCGGGGCGAGCCCGTCCACTGTGGAGGATGACGCGGGGCGGCGACATCGGGGAAGTCTCGTCGCCGGGCCCGGGTTCGGCTCCGGAGGCGGGGTTCGGGCGTGGGGCGAACATGTCGAGTGCGTGCAGGTACGCCTCTCCCCCGTGGTCGCGGGCGCGGTTCTGGGCGTCTGTCCGGCCGATCTGGCCGGTTCCCTGGTGTCTCTCGACGACCTGTGGGGCAAGGAGGCGTCACGGATTCGCGAGCGACTGAGCGAACTCTCCTCGTGGGAGGACCGCTTCGCGTTCACGGACGCGTTGCTCGCCCGCCGGCTTGAGGCACGGTCGCCGGTGGACCCGGCGGTCGCCTGGGCCTGGAACCGGATCGTCGTCGGCAGGGGCCGCGTCCGGATAGACCGCCTGGCGGCCGAACTCGGATGGAGCCGCAAGCGCCTGTGGTCCCGGTTCCACTCGTACATCGGCATTCCACCGAAAAGTGCCGCGAAGCTGGTCCGCTTCGACCATGCCGTGCACCGTCTGGTCACAGGTGAAGACGCAGCCCAGGTCGCGGCGAACGGCGGCTACTACGACCAGTCCCATCTACATCGGGACGTCATGGCGTTCACCGGCACAACCCCCGCGACCGTGTCGGGCGAGCCGTTCCTGACAGTGGACGGCCGCGCATGGCCGATCCCCTGACCGTTACCAGCGCACCGGCACGACTGGAAGTCCGCCGAGCGCGTCCATGAGGTCCGCTACGAAGGCCCCTCGCCGCCGGCCGGCTCGCCGCCCCTCCCTGCTGAGGATTCGTGACCGGGCCCCCGCAAAAGCAAGATCCGTGCCGCCTCACGGGGTAGCCGGGCCGAAGCCGCTCAGCGAAGGCCGTGTCCGCCGTCAGCCGCCAGCAGTCAGCAGTCAGCAGTCAGCAGTCAGCAGTCAGCGAGACTCCCCGTAGGCCGCGCGCAGTGCGTCCCGGACCGCTGCGAGTGCCGCGGCCTCGGACAGCCCGAGGCGTCGTACGCGATCGGCGTAGGCCTGCGCGTCCGACGCGGCTTCCCGATCAGCCGCCGAGCCCGCGGCGGCGACCACCGTGCCGTTGCGCCCCCGCGTCTCGATGACCCCGTCCGCCTCAAGCGCCCGGTACGCCTTGGCGACCGTGTTGGCGGCGAGGCCCAGCTCCTCGGCCAACCCCCGCACGGTCGGCAGCCGGTACCCCACCGGCAGCGCCCCGGCCCTCGCCTGCTCGGAAATCTGGGCGCGCACCTGCTCGTAGGGCGCGACCCCCGCCTCGTCATCGATGTCGATCTTCAATGTCACCCGGTGATTGTCCCGCACCGGCCGGAAAATGAGAGGCGCCCTGCCACACGCCGCGCGTAGCGTGCGCTTCCATGACTGTGCTCGTCCGCGACTTCCGCGCCCAGGACGCCGGGGGCTTCGCCCACGTCCGGCATCTGGCGCTCCCTTTCATGCTCTCCACCCCGGAGTCCATCCTCCACGACGTCGCGCATGCCCACCCCGACGCGCACTTCCGGCTGCTGGTCGCGGAGGAGGACGGCGAGCTCATCGGCACGGCCCAGACCGGCATCGTGTACGACAGCCCGCAGGCGGGCCAGGGCTATCTGAACGTGTACGTACACCCGGAGCGCCGGGGCCGTGGCGCCGGCTCCCTGCTCGTGCGGACCGCCGAGGAGCGTCTCGCCGAGGTGCCCGCGACGAAGCTCTTCGCCTGGGTCCTCGACGAGCCCGCGACCCGGGCCTTCGCCGGGCAGCGCGGCTACCGCGCGAGCCGTTCCGCGCACTTCCTCCGCCTCGACCTGTCGAACAGCCCTCTGCCACCGCGCCGGGAGCCACCCGCGGATGTCGAACTGCGTACGGCGGCGGACTTCGCGGACGACCCGCGTCCCCTCTTCGAGCTGGACGCGGAGACGCTCATGGACGAGCCGAGCGACATCGCCCACGAGTTCACCGACTTCGAGGCGTGGCTGAAGGAGACCTGGCATCACCCGCTCCTCAGCCATGAGCTGACCTCCGTCGCGGTCGTCGACGGCCGCCCCGCCGCGTTCAGTGCCGCCCGTACCGACGGCGGCACCCGCTACGGCACCGTGATGACCGGCACCGCCCGCGCCCATCGCGGACGGGGCCTCGCCAAGCTGGCCAAGAGCGACTCCCTGCACAGCGCCCGCGCAGCCGGCTTCACGGAGGCGTTCACGGGCAACGACTCGGGCAACGAGCCGATGCTGGCGATCAACAAATGGTTCGGTTACGAGATCTGCGCCACCGAGGTACAGCATGTCCGCGAACTCGGGTGAGGTCCGGTGGGTCCTGGACGTCGTTCTGGTCAAGGCGGGCCGTACGAAGATCCGCTACCCGGCGGAACTGCTCCGCGACGACGGGACGCATGTCACGGTCCGCGCGGCCTGGGCGGGTGCCGGTGTCCGCGACTTCGGCTTCGTACGCTTCGAGCCGGGCGACGTCTTCACCGAGCACTACTGGCGCGACCGCTGGTACTCGGTGAAGGAGGTCCGGGACGAGGAGGGGGCGCTGAAGGGCTGGTACTGCGACATCGCCCGCCCGGCCGTCGTCGACGCGGGCGAGGTGGTCTGCGAGGACCTCGACCTGGACCTGTGGCGCTCCGCCGACGGCAGGACCGTACTGCGCCTGGACGAGGACGAGTTCGCGGCGAGCGGCCTGGAGACCACCGACGCGCGGGCCGCGTCCGCCGCTCGGGCCGCCCTGGACGAACTCGAACTCGTGGCGCGCGAAGGCGACTTCGAGGCGCTGCTGACCTAGCACGCCGACCCGACCCGCCCGCCTGGCACGCTGACCCCGGCCTGCTGATCCGACCAGCCGGCCTCGCACGCTGACCCCCGCCTGCTGACCCGGCCCACCGGTCTGGCTCCCTCACTCACAGCACGGCGATCACCGCGTAGCGCTCGTCCTCCACCTCCCGGCCCCACAGCACAGGGTCGTCCGACAGCCGCTCCACGCGCACGTCCTGTGCGAGGGGGGTGAGCAGGCCGGTCAGCCGGTCGGCGGGCAAGCCGGCCGGGCTCACCGTCCCCCAGACGCCCTCGACAAGGACGAATCGTCCACCGGGGCGCAGCAGCCCGCGCCAGTGCCGCAGGACGCGGCCGGGATCGGACAGCGTCCACAGCACATGGCGGACGAGGACCACGTCGAACCGCTGCTCCCCGACGGGCGGGGCGACCGCGTCCCCGACGAGGAACGCGGCGTCACGTCCGGCCAGTTTGGCGCGGGCCAGCTCGACCATGCGGGGCGAGAGGTCGACCCCGGTGACCCGGTGCCGCGCCTCGGACGCGAGAAGTGACAGGCTGCCCGTGCCGCAGCCGAGGTCGAGCACGTCGACCGGATCGCGGGGCAGCCAGCCTCGCAGTCTGGCCGCCCACGCCTCTCGCACGGCGGGGTCCCGCAGTCCGTGGTCCGGCTCGTCGTCGAACGTGGCGGACTCCGTGTCCCAGTCGACGCCGGACCGTTCTTCACCAGGGCTGTTACTCGTCATGTGCCCAGAGTGACACCCGCCACTGACAACGGACCGACGCCCGGTCCGGGCCACGCCGTTCGCCCGGCGACGACAGGCTGTCCGGCATATGGACTCACAGGTGAAACGTGACAGTCGCCACTGACAGGCGGCCACCGATGAGTCACCCTCCCGGAAACGGTCTGCTTTCGTGAGAACGCGGAACCCGGTAGCCGCAAGGGAGGCCCCTTATGCGCCGAACAACCGTGCAGAAGCCCCTGAAGAAATCGGGCTCCCGCCGAGTGCGGGAAGAGGCCGACCAGCGCCCGGCCGAGCGTCCGGAGGTCCGGAGGGACGTCCTTCGCACCTGGTGGCCGGACGGATGAACCGGCCGGTCGAACCGGCCGACACCTGCGAGCCGCTCGCGTAGGGGCTGTCAGGGTGCAAGCCGCTTGCGGCAGTGGAGCCGGTCACAGGGACAGGTCCTAGCCGATTGCCGACAGGCAGGTGGCCGCGGTGGCGTGGGTCGGGTCCAGGGCGTTCGCCACCTCGTGGAAGGCGATCCGGTCGGTGAGCCCGAGTTGTGCGTGCTCGGAGAAGTCGAGCACGCACCGGTCCTGGATCAGGACGTTGCGTACGTTCGGGCCGTCGAGGAACTGCGAGCGGTACGGCGTGACGACCTCGTCGTACCTGGTGGCGATGACCGTGTAGCGGACACCCGGCACGGTGTCGCCGCCCGCGTTGAGCTTGGTCAGGAAGGCGGAGCCGGCCACCTGGTCGGCGAGGGCCGGAGCGGCCTTGGACAGCATGTCGTCCGCTCCGGGGAAGTACGGGAGCAGCTTGGCCAGTCCGTTCAGGGTGGTGCCGTGGTTGTCGGGGGCGATACCGACGAGGGCGTTCACCTTGGCGGCTCCGCCCAGGAACTTCAGGTAGTGGCGGGGCATCAGACCGCCCTGCGAGTGGCCGACGAGGTCCGCCTCGGCCGCTCCGGTCGCCGCGAGCACCTTGTCGACGAAGGTCTTCAGCTGCTCCGCCGACTTGTCGATGGGGCCGAGGCCGTGGATGAGCGGTACGCCGGGGAGCTGACCGTAGTCGAGTGCGTATACGCAGTAGCCGCGGTTCACCAGGTAGGGCGCGAGGCCCAGCCAGTTGTCGACGGAGTTGGCGAAGGTGCCGTGGACGAGGACGACCGGGCGCGGGTGGGCGGCGGACGGTTCGCAGGAGTAGTCGTTCCAGCCACTGCCGGTCGCGGCTTCGGCCCGGTCGGCCTCGGCGCCGGCGACAGCGGCAGCGGCAGCGGCAGTCGCAGTGGCAGTCGCGGTGGCAGCAGTAGCGGTAGAGGTGGCGGCGGGGACGACGGTGACCGCGGCGGTCAACAGCAGCGCGGACAGGGGTCTGAGCAGGTGTTTCCAGGGCAGCATCGAGTGATCTCCTTGCGGCTCAAGGGAGTGACGAGGCGTACGCCCTGTGATCCGGATCACGAGGATGCTGTTCTTTTTTCAAGTTACGGGCGAGTAGTAAGGGTGGGAAGTTGTGTGTCAGTAAAAACTTCCAGTGATAGCCGGGAGCACTGACACGTGTCGTGGAACCGTCACCAGGCGGGCCTGATGGGACCATAGGGCGCAATGCGCAGCAAACGGTCACGCAACGCCCGAGCTTCATCCTCGCCGATCAGTTCGACCCAGGGCCGAACAGCCTCCGCGGCCGCCTCCTCGGCCGCCCGCGTGCACTCCCGGCCCCGCTCGGTCAGCACGATCAGCCGGGCGCGCGCGTCACCGGGGTGCGGTCGGCGCTCCGCGTACCCCTTGCGGACGATCTCGTCGACAAGTTGACTCGCGGCCTGCTTGGTGACGCCCAGGTGGGCGGCCAGTTCGGTGACCGTCGCGCCACCCGGCGCGATCCGGGCGAAGGCGAAACCGTGCGCGGGTCGCAGCCCCTCGAATCCACGGGCGACGACACCGTCGTTGATGCGCTGCGTGAGCTCACCGGCGACGGCGAGCAGGGCGACGGAAAGGCCCATGGCCTCGGAGTTCTGCACGCATACATTGAAACACCCTTGACGAATTGGTCAAGCTGCTTGACTATGATATCTGGTCAAGTAGCTTGACCATCTGTCGCTGGAGGCAGCCGTGCCCGTAGTCCGCTCGTCCGAAGCCGTCACCCACGAAATCCATGGCGCCCGCTTCGTCTCGTACGCCACTCCCCTCAGCGGGAGCAGGGAACTGTGTGCCTGGCGGGGCGAGATCCCCGCGGGCACGAAGGGGCCCGCGCACACCGTCAACCGGGAGGAGATCTTCCATCTCCTCGCCGGGGAACTGCTGATGACGCTCGACGGCCGGACCGAACGGATCGCCGCGGGCGACACGGTGATCGTCGGCCGCGGCGCGACACTCGCCGTGGAGAACCCGACCGAGGAGACCGCGATCTCCTGGGTCACCACATCGATCGGCCTCCGGGCGAAGCTGGCGGACGGCACGACCATCGCCCCGCCGTGGGCAAACTGACCTGCCCCGTCAGGGGTGCGGGGCAGCTACGCCGCCAACGCGCCCGGCATCACCGCCCGCGGCCCGAACTTCGCCCGCACCCGGTCCGCCACCTCCTCGATGCGACGCGCCTTCTCATCCACCGGATCAAAGGTGAGCTGATAGGAGGCCTGCTCGGCGGGGTCGAGACCCTCGGCACGCAGGGCGACACCGCGGACCCGGGCCCGCTGCAGACCGAGCGCCTCGTACATGCGGTACGCGGCGTCGGTGAGCGCCGCGGAGTGGGCGGTCGGCTCGGCGAGCGTACGACTGCGGGTCGTCGTGACGGGGGTCCCCCCGCTGGAGCCTGTTCGAGAGCGGGAGAGGTCGGCGTAGCGGACGGTCAGGGTGAGCGTGCGGCACACCTTCTCCAGGGCACGCAGCCGTGAGCCCAGCTCCCCGGCGGCGGAGAGCAGCGCGCGCCGATGCCGCTCGGGGTCCAACTCGTCGCGTGGGAAGGGCCGTTCCGCGGCGAGTGACCGGGAGACGGCGTTCGGTACGACCCGGCCGCGGTCGATGCCCTGTGCCATCTCGTGCAGTTCACGGCCGGTACGGGCGCCGGTGAGCCGTTGCAGCGTGGACAGCGGCGCGGCGGCCACCTTGCCGATGCTGTCCAGGCCGTACTCGCACAGGGTGCGGGCGGTGGCGGTACCGACTCCGGGCAGCGCCCGCACCGGCCGCTCCTCCAGGAACTCCGTGAGGGCGCCGGGTTCGCCGGGAACCACCCGGGTCTCCCCGGGGGCGGCCTCCCGCAGCGCCATCCGCGCGAACATCGGGCCGGGCCCTGCCCCGATCGCGCAGTCGACGCCGTGCCAGGCGAGCGCCCGTACCCGTATCAGCGCGGCCAGTTCCACGACGTCCCGCCGGAAGTACCGCTCGGCGCCCCGCAGATCCGCCAGCGCCCCGTCGGGCGGCAGCGCCTCGACGACGGGGGTGAACTCCTCCAATGTGCCGAGGAGCCCGGGCAGGGCGGCCTCGTGCATCGGCGACAGCTGGAAACGTACGCAGAGGATGGTCATCCCGCACTCCCCGGACTCTGGTGCCACAACTTCCTTACGCTCGCGGGCCCTGCGCCCGCCGGACGCAGATCCGCCCACGGATGCATTTCGTATCCCGTGGACAGCTGGATCCGGCGGCCTCCCGTCGGATCTCCCGCGCCCCGGGAACCGGCCGCGCTCCCGGTCTCGGCCGCGCTCCCGCTCCCGCTCCCGGTCCCGGTCCCGGTCCCGGTCCCGGTCCCAGGCTCTCCCTGCGGCTCGGCAAGTCTCAGCGCCACTCCGTCCAGCCCTTCCTCGTGCCGCAGTTCCACCAGGTCGGCGAGGTTCCAGGCGGCCGCCCCGACCACGCTGAGGCTGCGCGGGCCGCGCCGCTGCACCACCCCGCGCACGAGCAGGAGCCAGGAGTGGAAGACGGTGTGCGCGCACGCGTCGTGGGAGTCGTCGAAGAAGGCGAGGTCGAGCAGGCCCGTACCGTCGTCCAGGGTGGTGAAGATGACCCGCTTGCCGGAGCGGATCGGCGGTGTCTGGGTTGCCGCCTTGGCGCCCGCGACCAGGACCGTCTCGCCGTGCCGGGCCGCCCGCAGCCGGCGTGCCGTGACGACGCCCAGCTCGTCCAGGAACGTCCGGTGATCGTCCATCAGGTTGCGTGAGGCGTCCATGGAGAGCACGCCCAGTTCGGCGCTGAGCCGCTCCGCCGAGGAGAGGTCGGGCAGTCCGGCCGACGCGGTCTCCTGCCCTCCCGCCAGCGGGAGTTGGGCTCCGCGACCGCCGCGCGCGCCCCGGTGCAGCTCGGTCAGGTGCAGTTGCAGATCACGGCGGTTGGCGCCGAAGGCGTCCAACGCGCCCACCTGGGCGAGCCGTCCGGCCAGCGGGCGGCTCGGCCGGGCACGTTCCCAGAAGTCGAGCAACGAGGCGTACGGCTGCCCTTTCTCGATCCGCGCCGCCTCGCCCTCGCTGATGCCGTGCACATCGCAGAGCGCGAGCCGAACACCCCAGACCTTCCCGGCACTCCGGGAGCCTTCCCCGGCTCCCCCGGCTCCCCCGGCTCCCCCGGTTCCCCCGGTTCCCCTGCTTCCCCCGCTTCCTGCGCTTCCCGCGTCCTCGGCCTCCCTCGGACTCTCCGATTCAGACACCAGTTCGATACCGTGTGCGACCGCCGACCTGTTCACGTCCAACGGCAGGATCGGCACCCCCCGCCGTCGCGCGTCCGCGAGCAGCAGTCGCTTCGGGTACATCCCGGGATCGTGGGTGAGCAGCCCCGCGTAGAAGGCGGCCGGATGATGCGCCTTCAGCCACGCCGACTGGTAGGTCGGCACGGCGAAAGCGACCGCGTGCGCCTTGCAGAAGCCGTACGACCCGAAGGCCTCGACGATCTCCCAGGTACGGGCGATCGCCTCCGCGTCGTATCCCCGCGCGGCCGCGTGCTGCGCGAACCAGAGGCGGATCCGCCCCTGCGACTCGGCGTCGGACAGCCCGCGCCGCACCCGGTCCGCCTCGGCGCGCCCGCAGCCGGTCATGATGGCGACGATGTCGATGATCTGCTCGTGGAAGACCACGACCCCGTACGTGCTCCTCAGCGCCTCCTCCAGATCCGGGTGCGGGTAGCGGGCCGGCGCCCGGCCGTGCCGCGCCTCGATGAACGGCCGCACCATGTCGGCCGCGACCGGTCCGGGGCGGAAGAGCGAGATGTCGACGACGAGGTCGTGGAAGGTCGCGGGCTGCAGCCTGCCGACCAGGTCCCGCTGCCCCGGCGACTCGATCTGGAAGCAGCCCAGCGTCTCGGCGGACCGGATGAGCCGGTACGTCGCCGGGTCGCCCTCCCCCACGGCGTCCAGGTCGATCCGGTCCCCCGTCGTCCGCTCGACCTCGGCCACCGCGTGCGCCATCGCGGACTGCATCCGCACACCCAGCACGTCGAGCTTGAGCAGCCCGAGGTCCTCGACGTCCTCCTTGTCGAACTGCGACATGGGGAGTCCTTCGCCGCTGGTCGGCACGACCGGTGTACGGGCGAGGAGCGAGGCATCGGAGAGGAGGACCCCGCACGGGTGCATGGCGACTCCGCGCGGCAGGGCGTCCAACGCCTCCACCAGTTCCCACAGCCTTCCGTACTTCGCCCCCTCCTGCCGGATCTCCCGTGCCAGGGGCCGGAGTTCGGGCAGTTCCTCCAGCGCCGCGCGGGCGTCACGGGCGCGGATGTGCGGGAAGGACTTGGCGATCCGGTCGATGTCCGCCGGGTCCATGGAGAGCGCGGCGCCGACATCCCGTACGGCATGCCGTACGCGATACGTCTCGGGCATCGCCACGGTCGCGACCCGCTCGGTGCCGAACCGGCCGATGATCGCGCGGTAGACCTCGATGCGGCGCGCGGACTCCACGTCGATGTCGATGTCGGGCAGGACCGGGCGGCGCTTGGACAGGAAGCGTTCCATCAGCAGCCCGTGTTCGACGGGGTCGGCGTGCGCGATGCCGAGGAGGTGGTTGACGAGCGAGCCCGCCCCGGAGCCGCGTGCGGCGACCCGGATACCCATCCCCCTCACGTCGTCCACGACTTGAGAGACCGTCAGGAAGTAGGAGGCGAAGTGGTGGTGGGCGATGATGCCCAGCTCGTGGTGCATCCGCTCCCAGTAGTCACGCGCCTGGGCGGAACGGTCGTAACCGTGCCGCACCATCCCCGCCGCCGCCCGTGAGGCCAGTACGCGCTGCGCGGTGCGGCGCCCGGCGCCGACGAGGCGCGCCTCGGGGAAGTGCACGCCGCCGATCCCGAGGTCGTCCTCCGGGTCGACCAGGCACTCGGCGGCGGTGGCCCGGGTCTGTTCGAGCAGCCGGTGGGCGGTGTCGCGGCGGTAGCCGGCGGCCTCGACGACACGTTCGGCGGCGACGAGCATGGCATCCGCACCCTTGAGCCAGGCCTCGCCGCTGTCCAGCTCCTTGCGGGGGTCGACGGGGACCAGCAGACGGGCGGCGTCCAGTACGTCGGCGACCGGGCCCATGCCAGGGTCGGCGTACCGGACGGCGTTGGCGAGCACCGGGCGCACCCGCTGCTCGGCGGCGAAGCCGACGGTACGGGCAGCCAGCCGCAGGGAGCCGGGTCCGGTGCCCTCGCGTCCGTGCCAGACCGCTTCGAGGCGCAGGGCGTCGCCGTACACCTCCCGCCAGGGCGCGAGCAGTTTCGCGGCCCGGTCGGGGCGTCCGGCGGCGAGCGCGCGGCCGACGTCGGAGGCCGGACCGAGCAGCACGGTCAGTCCTTCGGCGTGGTTCTCCGCCCGGGACAGCAGCGGCTGCCCCTCTCCCGCATGCGCCGCAGTAACGATTCTGCAGAGATCGGCCCAGCCTCTCGCACCGTCCCGGGCCAGGAAGGTCACCCGGGGTGTCGACTCATCGATGAAGGCACCACCCCGCACGGGAGTCCGGCGCCGCTCCTCGTGGACGGGCCGTACGGGCCTGCCGGCAGGCCGCTCCCCGACGGGCTCCTCGACCGCGAGGTCGACCCCGAACAGTGGGCGCACACCCTGCGCGGCGCAAGCCTTGGCGAAGCGGACCGCGCCCGCGACGGTGTTCCGGTCGGTGAGCGCCAGCGCGTCCATGCCCCGCCCGGAGGCGCGCTCGGCAAGACGCTCCGGGTGGGAGGCCCCGTACCGCAGGGAGAACCCGGAAGCGGTGTGCAGATGCGTGAAGCCGGGCACGCGCACCTCCACCACCAGGGGCTCTGTGCAAGCCCTCGAACATTCCATCGAACATCAGTTCCCAAGTCCCTCACCTCCACCATAGACCATGACTCGAACATCTGTGCGACATCCGTTCGGGCCCGTCCCACCTGCGCAAACACCGTGCGACTCGGACCGTGGGGACATGACACGGACAGCAGAGGCCCCACCCAGGTCCTTCATCGACGAGGTGAAGGACGCGGTCACCCCGCGGGCCACACTGCTCGTCATCGGCGTGGTCGCCCTGCAGCTGCTCTTCATCGCCTCCTATGTGGGGGCGCTGCACCATCCGAAGCCGAAGGACGTGGCGTTCGGAGTGGTCGCGCCGGGCACCGCCGCCGAGCAGACGACCGCCCGGCTCGAACAGCTGCCCGGCAAGCCCCTGGATCCCCGCACGCTCGCCGACGAGGCGACGGCACGCGAGCAGATCGCGAACCGCGACATCGACGGCGCCCTGCTGATCGACCCGCACGGCACCACCGACACCCTGCTGATCGCCTCAGGCGGCGGCAAGACCCTGTCCAACGCGCTGGCCTCCCTCACCACCGAACTGGAGAAGAAGGAAGGACGCACGGTACGGACCGTCGACGTGATGCCTGCCGACGCACAGGACGCCAACGGGCTCACCCCCTTCTATCTGGTCGTCGGCTGGTGCGTGGGCGGCTATCTGTGCGCGTCGGCGCTGGCGATCAGCGCGGGTGCCCGGCCGGCCGATCCCCGGCGCGCGGTGATCCGGCTCGCCGCCATGGCCCTGGTCGCGATCGCCGGCGGACTCGGCGGGGCGGTCATCGTCGGGCCGGTCCTGGGAGCCCTGCCCGGGAGTGTGGCGGCCCTCTGGGGACTCGGTGCGCTCATCACCTTCGCGGTGGGCGCCGCCACCCTCGCGCTCCAGTGCGTCTTCGGGATCGTCGGCATCGGAGTGGCCGTACTGCTGGTGGTGATCCTGGGCAATCCGAGCGCGGGCGGCGCCCTCCCGCCCCCGATGCTGCCGCCGTTCTGGAAGACGATCGGCCCCGCCCTGCCCCCGGGCGCCGGCACCTGGGCGGCCCGCTCGATCGCGTACTTCAAGGGCAACGACGTGACCGTCTCCCTGCTGGTCCTCTCGGCCTGGGCAGCCGCGGGAACCATCATCACCCTGGCCGCGGGCTCACGCCGCAGACAGGCTCAGCCCGGCACTCTTTAGGGGCGCGGGGAACTGCGCGACCAGCCCCCGCCCACCCGCACCCTCCCCACAACACCCTCCCCACAACGCGAGAACCCCGCCCCCACCAGGCCGGTGGGAACGGGGCTCGCGCGTACTCGGCGAAACGGCGAACGGCGGAGCCGTCAGCCGATCTCGGTACCCGTCGCGGACAACGCCTCGGTCACCGGCTGGAAGAACGTCTCCCCACCGGAGGTGCAGTCACCGCTGCCACCGGACGTGAGTCCGATCGCGCTGCTCCCCGAGAACAGCGACCCGCCGCTGTCACCCGGCTCCGCGCAGACGTCGGTCTGGATGAGTCCGTTGACGATGTCGCCGCTGCCGTAGTTCACGGTGGCGTCAAGACCGGTGACCGAACCGTCGTGCACCTGGGTGGTGGACCCGCTGCGGGTGACCTTCATACCGACGGTCGCCTCCGCCGCACCCGAGATCTGCTGCGCGGAACCGTTGTAGAGGTTCACCTCGCTCGGGTGGTCCACGTCCGCGGTGTACTTCACCAGGCCGTAGTCGTTGTCGGGGAAGCTGGAGTCGGCGTTCTCGCCGATCTCGGTGCCGGAGGAGTCGGACCAGTTGGTGATCCCCTCGGTGCAGTGCCCGGCGGTGAGGAAGAACGGCTCGCCGCCCTTGACCACGTTGAAGCCGAGCGAGCAGCGCCCGCTGCCACCGGTGATGGCGTCACCGCCGGCGACGAAGGTCTTGAACTCTCCCTTCGTCCGCTTGAGTTCGGACGTGCCGCCGAGCCCGTCGACGACCTTGGTCAGCTTGGTCAGTTCGGCACCGGTGACCGTACGGTCCGCGGTGACGACGACCTTGTTCGTCGCCGGGTCGACCGCCCACGAGGTGCCGGGGATGGTCGCGTCCTGCTTCAGCGTCGTACGGGCGCTCTTCAGCTCGCCGAGGGAGTTCTCGACGATTCTCGCCTTGGCGCCGGCCGCCTCGACGGTGTCGGCCGCCGTCTTGTCGAGGACGTTCACGACGAGGCTCTTGGCCTTCGCGTCGTAATACGTTCCCGCCGCGTCACCGCCGAGGTCCTTGCCGAGCGTCGAGGCGAGCTTTCCGGCCGCCGTGACCGAGAGGGTCCTGAGCTCAGGAGTGGGGGAGCTCTCACTCGCGTTCGCACTCTGCAAGGTGACGCCGCCGGCAATCAGTGCGGCGATGCCCGCACCTACCGCCGTGGCCCGCCGCTTGGGTATGCGTCGGTGATTCAACTTGTGTCCTCCTGTGGGGGGTCGGACGCGGTGGTTGTGGGGCCATCGCGACCGAAAGGTCGTACGACATTGGCGACGACTCATAAAAAAAGCCGCGTCCATGCCAACGGACACCGCCCACTATCCCGATGCCGCACAGGGGCACACAAGGTCGACTTCAGGACGCGCACACTACAATCACCGCGCGCCCCCACATGGTTTACGCGCGTTGACAAGCCACCGTCACACCACGTCGGTCCCCACTGCAAACACTACGAGCGAGTAACCAGCGGCACTCTGTGAGGTCTAGTCCTGTCCGGATTTCGACCCTCCGAAGTCCGGATCCAACGGCGCCTCGACGGGCGGGAGTTGCTCCTGCATCGATTGCTGCCACTGAGCCAGCAGCTGTTGCGCCTGGACCGACGGCTCCTGAGACGGGCCGGACGGCTGCTGGGACCCGGGCAGCGACTGCTGCTTCTCAGCCGACGGCTGGTGCTCCTGATGCGCCTGATAAGCCTGATACGCCTGAGGCACGGGAGCCGCCACCTGCGGCTGGGGCTGCTGCTGGGGCTGAGGTTGCTGCTGGGGCTGCTGCGACCGCTCCAGGAACCTCAGCAGCTCGACCGGGAAGGGCAGCACGAGCGTGGAGTTCTTCTCGGCCGCGACCGCCACCACGGTCTGCAGCAGCCGCAACTGGAGCGCGGCGGGCTGCTCCGACATCACTCCGGCGGCTTCCGCCAGCTTCTTGGAGGCCTGCAGTTCGGCGTCCGCGTTGATGACCCGGGCCCGCCGCTCACGGTCGGCCTCCGCCTGGCGCGCCATGGACCGCTTCATCGTCTCCGGCAGCGACACGTCCTTGATCTCGACACGGTCGATGGAGACGCCCCACTCCACGGCCGGACTGTCGATCATCAGCTCCAGTCCCTGGTTCAGCTTCTCGCGGTTGGAGAGCAGATCGTCCAGCTCGCTCTTGCCGATGATCGAGCGCAGCGACGTCTGCGCCATCTGCGAGACCGCGAACCGGTAGTCCTCGACCTGGATGACCGCGTCGGCGGCGGACACCACCTTGAAGTAGACGACGGCGTCCACCCTGACCGTGACGTTGTCCCGGGTGATCCCCTCCTGCCCGGGCACCGGCATCGTCACAATCTGCATGTTGACCTTCTGGAGCCGGTCCACGAAGGGCACGATCATGGTGAATCCCGGACCCCGCACCCCGGATCGCAGCTTCCCGAGCCGGAGCACCACTCCCCGCTCGTATTGTTTGACGACTCGGGCCGCGGACATCGCGTACACCGCTCCAACGGACGCGAGCGCTGCTCCCGCCGCGACCAGCTCCTCGACCATGACGACCCCCAGGGTCCGTATCGGGCGCAAAAGGTGTGTACTTCGACGGTAACTCCGGCGCGGAGGCGAACGGGAGATGGAGGACAGAGGTGCCGAGCGGGATACGGATGCGGGACGGACGGCGACTGGCGTTCGAGGAGTGGGGCGACCCGGGCGGCACGCCGGTGGTGCTGCTGCACGGCACACCGGGCTGCCGGCTCGGGGCGGTGCCGCACGGCATGATCGAGGCACGCCCCGGAGTGCGGTTCATCGCGTACGACCGCCCCGGGTACGGGGATTCCGACCGTGGCCCCGGACGCCGGGTGGCGCAGGCGGCGCGGGACGTGGCCGCGCTGGCCGACGCACTCGGGCTCGGCCGGTTCGCGGTCCTTGGCCGGTCGGGCGGCGCCCCGCACGCGCTGGCCTGCGCGGCGCTGCTGCCGACCCGGGTGCGGCGGGCCGCCGCGATGGTGAGCCTCGCGCCGCCCGCCGCCGAGGGGCTGAACTGGTTCGAGGGGATGGCGGAGTCCAGCGTCGAGGAGTACACGCGGGCGCTGACCGACCCCGTGGACTTCGCGGAGCGGCTCGCGGCCCGAGCCGCCGCGATCCGGGCGGACCCGGCCCAGCTCCTCGTGTCGATCCGGGACGGCCTCACCGACTCCGACCGGCGGATCATCTCCACCCCGGCCATGAGCGACATGCTGTTGCGCAACTACCGTGAGGCACTGCGCACCTCGGCGTACGGGTGGCTCGACGACAGCCTCGCGCTGCTGAGCCACTGGGGCTTCGACCCGGCACGCATCACCCGCCCCGTGCTGCTGTGGCACGGCGCCGAGGACGCCTTCTCCCCGGTGAGCCATTTCGAGTGGCTGGCCCGGCACATCCCCCGCGCCCGCCCGGTCCTGGACCCGAAGGGCGGCCACTTCTCGGCGCTGGAGGCCCTCCCGGACGTACTGGACTGGCTGTGCGCGACACCACGGGCGGACACCTGAGCGGCAGCAGACGAGCCCCCGCACCGCGAACGGTGTGCGGGGGCTCGTCTGCTGCTGGCTGCAGGTCAGGCCGCGCCGGTGTCGCTCTGGCGCGTACCGGTCAGAACACGTGGACGCCGTAGGCGCTCAGTGCCTCGGTGACCGGCTGGAAGAACGTCGTGCCGCCGGAGGTGCAGTTGCCGCTGCCGCCGGAGGTCAGACCGTAGGCGACACCGTTGCTGCCGTACATCGAACCGCCGGAGTCGCCGGGCTCGGCACAGACATTGGTCTGGATCATGCCGTAGACGACGTCGCCGCCACCGTAGTTGACGGTCGCGTTGAGGGCTGTGACACGTCCGGTATGCGTACCGGTGGTGGAACCGGTGCGCATGACGTTGGTGCCCACGGCCGGGGTGGCGGCCCTGGTGATGTCCACGCTGCCGGCGGTGCCCGCCTTGGCGATCGTGGTGTTGGAGTAGCGCACCAGCCCGTAGTCGTTGGTCGGGAAGCTGGATCCGGCCGTCGGGCCGAGGGTGGTGGTGTGCCCGGAGTTCGACCACCAGGTGCCGGCGCCGTCGGTGCAGTGACCGGCGGTCACGAAGTAGTCGGCTCCCGCGCTGTTCTTGACGTTGAAGCCGAGGGAGCAGCGCCAGCTACTCGCATAGATGGCGTCGCCACCCTTGATCAGCTTGTTGATCTTGCCCGGCGTGCTCTTGATCTGCAGGGCGTCGGCGTTGGTGCCCGCGGCCCGCTTGATCTTCGCGATCTCCGCCTTGGAGACGGTGCTGTCGACCGTGACCACGACCTTGCCGGTCTTGGCGTCGGTCGCCCAGGCGGTACCCGGCACATCGGCCTTGAGGACCGAGGAGTTGGCGCTCTTCAGCTGGGACGTGCTGAACGTCGTCGCGTCGCTCGCGTTCGCCGAGGGGACGGTGAACGCGGCCGCGGCCACGAGTCCGGTGGTCACGGCGATCAGCCGGGTCCGTCTCGCTATGCCACTACGGGGGGTGGTGCGCTTGGTCCTCACTGCTCGTTCCCTCCAAAGGGAAGTCGGGGGCCCGCGTGGGGTCGGGGCCCGTGAGGCGCACGTCAGAGGCAGCATGTCCGGATTCCGGATACGCCGTGCCCCTGACAAGGCGCTGGGGGGAATATTCGGCCGCCCACCCAAAAGACGCAAGGGCGCCTTTCGGCCGTGCGGCGTTCAACTTGCGCATGTCCTACGGGAATTGATCTTTTAGGCGCCGATGCGTGAGGTTCCCTGCGGATTGACAGGTGCGGATTGGCCCGTGGTGACTGGCCTGTGCGGATTGACCCGTGCGGATTGGCCATTGTTGATTAACCAGTGCGGACTACCGGAGCAGATTGCGCTCTCCGGCCGCGATCTCAGCGCCCAGAGTATTCCCCGGCGGCGGAAATGGGCAGATGAAGTGGTCCGCGAATGCGCACGGCGGAAGCAGGGCCCGGTTGAAGTCCACTGTCGTGCGCCCCTGCGCGTCGGGCGCCGCCGGTCGCAGGAACCGGAAGCGGTAACTGCCGCGCCCGCTCGTGGCGTCGCCGAAAACAGCCCACAGCGAGCCGTCCTCCTGGACCGTCACCTGCAGTGTGTGGTCCTGCCCGTCCAGCGTGAAGGCGAGTTCGCCACCGAGCCCGAGTCCCCGCTCACGACCGTCGGCGTTCCCCACGCGTACGGTGCGGCTCTCCCGGTACGGCGTGCAGCGCCCCGGTACCGACCAGCGTGGATCGTACGGGGTGGCCTCGATGCCACGGAACGCCTGCCGGGCCGGGGAGGCGGGGTCGAAATCGCGTACGCCCCAGATGCCCTCGCGTACGAGGACGACGAACCGGCGCCCGCCGTGCGCGACGCGGGCCTCGCCGGCCGGACCGAGGTGTGCTCCGAGCCGGACCTCGCCCGCCAGGGGCCGCCCGTCCACGAGCACGCCGTCGGACTCCTCGGCCGTCAGCAGGACCGCGCCGCCGTCCACGGTCCACCGCCCGGGCATGTCCGGAAGTCGCCCCTTCGGGTGATCATCGACCCAGTGCGTACCGCTGAGCGCGAGCGGGCCGTAGGGCGCGGACACCGTCTCGGTGCGGTGCTCGTGCCAGTGCTTCCAGTCCTCGGATGCGTCCGTCGTCATGTGATCAGCCCTTCCACACGTTTCCCCTGTTCACGCTGTCACGCGTACCGATGGTCACGCGTACCGATGCGCGGGCCGGGCCAGCCCCAGGTGCTCGCGGAGGGTGCTGCCCGGGTAGAAGGTGCGGAAGAGCCCGCGGTGCTGAAGCAGTGCGACCGTGCCGTTGACCAGGCGTTCCAGGTCACGGCCGGGCTCGACGGGGGCGAGGTGGAAGCCGTCGGCGGCACCGGTCTCGTGCCAGGCGGCGATCAGTTCGGCGAGGTCGACGGGACCGCCCCGGTACAGCGGGCCCCGCGCGCTCTGCCGGGGGCCACCCCCGCCGTGGCCCGGCTCCGCCGCGCACTCGCCGCCACCGAGATCGACGGTGAGGGCCGCCAGGACACGCAGTTCGTCCGGGTTCCGGCCGTGCGCGAGCGCAGAGGCGTGCAACTCGGCTCGTACCGCGCCGACTTGTGCCGGGTTCGTGCCTTGGACCAGCGCCACGTCCGCATACCGTGCCGCGGCCGCACGGGCACGCCGGTCCGTGGCGTCGACGACCCGCACAGGGTGCCCCTGCGGTGGCCCGGGCGCGGTCGACGGGCCGCGTACGGAGAAGGTGTCCCCCTCGAAGTCGACATGGCGCGGCCTGTCGTGGTCGATGAAGCGGTCTGTCGACCCGTCGCGTGTCCCGGCGTCGTCCTCCCCGCTGTCCCACAGCCGGGCGGCCGGGTCAGCGGCCTGTCCCGCCTCGTGCCACAGGGCATCGGCGAGCGCGGCGTGCCGACGGCCGAAGAGGCGGGCCTCCCCCTCGGTGGTCGACACGTCGATACACCAGCCGACCCGGCCGCGGCTCACCCGGTCGAGGGTCGCCACGGCAGCCTGGACCTGGAACGGCTCGGTGTGCGTGGTGGTCACGCTCGGCACCAGACCGATACGTCTCGTCGCGGGCGCGACCCGCGCCAGCACGGCGAGCGCGTCGAGCCCGGGCCGCGCGAAGGCGTCGCCCAGCGTCACGAAGTCGAACCCGCCACGCTCCGCGAGCCGCGTCAACTCCACGTGGACGGACGCGTCATGAGCCGCCTCCTGGTCGACTGCTGCGGCCAGGTGCAGAAGCCCCCGGCCGTTCGGTGCGCTCATGAGGAGAACCTTTCTGAGGGTGGATCACTGGTCAGCGACATGGAGTCCTCGGCCGAAAGGGAAGAGCGGGAGGGAAGGAAGATGGGGTGGGAGGGAAGGAAGATGAGAGGAAAGCCGGAATCGGGGCGTGTGATGCGCCGTGCGGGATGCGCTGCGCGACTGCGGTTACGCGGCGGCGGTGCGACAGGAGAGGTCGCGCAGGAAGGCGGGCACGGCACGCGCGGTGGCGTAGTTCTGCCGGAAGGCGGGCCCTCCGGTACGCGGCCGGGAAAACGCGCCGGAACCCCGGGCGTCCGTGTGCGGCCCGAGCGCGAAGCGCCGTGGGTGCGGGGTGCCCGACCGGTCGAGGACGCGCCCGTCGGCGGGGTCCACGAGATGCACGCCGACGCCCGGACCTGCGAGTCCCGAACCGGCGTACACCTCGGGCGCGTTGGCGGCAACCCGCTCCAGGAGCCCGGCCCCTCTCGGCCCCGCTCCCACGATGACGAGCGACGGCCTCACCGGGACCCCACCTCGCACACGCGAAGGGCCGGCCACTGTGCGGCTGATGATTCTCGGGTGATTCCCCTGATGAGGGTGTGCGAGGACATGCGAAGGCTCCGTGATGCGTCGGGTCGAACACGGGTGACGCCTTCACACAGGTCACGCAGGTCACACCGGACGCCCGAGGGCGTCGTACGGCATGCACGGCCGAGCCCCTCAGCAGGACCGTCCGTCGAGACTACGGGGGCATTTCCCCCGCCTGTCAAGGCTGTCCACACTGTGAGCGGCGCGTCTCAAGTCAGTTGACGAGCAAACGAATACCTGTTCAACTCATGCGCATGCATTCGCAGCAGTGGCTGGTCACGCGCTCCCACATCGACTTCGGTCGAGTGTGGTCCTCGTCCTGTTGAGCTGACCCACTGCGCGCCCGAGCTCTTCGAGGGCGGGCGCCTTCAGCGATTTCCGCAGCTGTCTCCGCCTGCCTGCATCTGTCTCCACCTGTCTCCACGCCTTCACACGCGCACCCCTCCCCTCGCGCTCCTGCGGCCTCACCGTCGGAGATCAAAAACTGACGCTCCGCCACTGTCAATCGCTGGTCACTGACCACTGGACGCCCGGCGTGAGCTGTCAGCAACTGCAATCGCATCCGCAACCGTCACAGCAGCAGTCGCAACCTTCACAGCAATCACAGCAGCCGTCGCAGTTGGCACAGCTCCGGCAGTGGCCCGGCTTCTGCTCCCCGGACCAGGGGTCGCGGTACTCGCCGCAGCACATCTGGCACGTACAGGCCAGGCCCATCCACACGGCGCAGCCCGCGAGGAGTCCGCGCCGGTCGCGGCGCGGCGGCTCGGGCGGCGGGGCGGACCGCCGGGTCCGGACGGCGCGTAGGGGTTGCCCGGCGGCGGCCCGTACAGCTCGGCGCCGTGCGGTTCGGGACCGTGTCGCTCGGCGTCGTGCCGCTCGGCTCCGTGCGAGCAGGACGTGGTGCCGAACGCCCGGTCCACCGAGTTCCGCAGCTCGTGGGCGAGCAGTACGTGCGCCAGCTTCGCGTCAGTGAACTCGACATCGCGCAGCGCGAGCCGTATCCCGTGCAGCGCGTCATCG
The DNA here is from genome assembly GCF_040651415.1 of Streptomyces sp. NPDC048484. Classification (NCBI taxonomy): domain Bacteria; kingdom Bacillati; phylum Actinomycetota; class Actinomycetes; order Kitasatosporales; family Streptomycetaceae; genus Streptomyces; species Streptomyces sp. NPDC048484. The sequence goes on along the minus strand of NZ_JBEZJY010000006.1, from coordinate 65,260 downwards.
GCCAGGCGCCGGGCCTCCGGCAGGGACGCCCCGGTGGCGGTCAGCGGATTCCAGGCCCCCGCCGCGGCGTCGGCCTCCCTGTCCTCCACGGCGTCCAGCAGGTGGGCGAGGCGCCCGAAGAGCCGGCCGGCCTCGGCGAGCGGCTCCGCGTTGCCGGGCCGGCCGGCCAACACCGCGGTGTGCGCGAAGGCCGCGGCGGTCGCGGTCTCGGTCGGCTCGGTGACGGTCAGCAGCGAGGTGCCGGGCCCGGCAAGCGCCTCGATGCCCACCTGCCGGTCCACCGCGTCGACCAGTACGGCGGTGTCGAACCCGACGGCGGAGCCGGTCCTGGCGCCCGCCCGGCCCCAGTTCGCGGCGACCCGTCCGGCGGCGAGCGCCACCGGCCGACGCGCCAGCAGTCCGTCCCCGTCGGCCATATGATCGCGCATCTTCGCCGAGGCGAGCACCAGCGAAACGGCGGCGGCGAGCCGCGCGCCCTCACCCTGAGCGACCGACGCGCTTCGCATTCCACGCAATGGACAAGGCCCCGCCGTGCGCCGCCGCTCTTCTCCGGGCGCGACCTGAGCCTCCGTCAGAACGGATATCAGCAGGCCGTCGTAGTTCGTGACGACCCGTGCGAACTGCCCGTGATCCCCACGCAACGCGAGGCAAAGCCCGCACAAATGCGCCATCCATTGGGAGGTGAGGTTCTCCCCGAGCCGATGACGGCAGGGCCTGACGATTCCGAACACGACGATCCCCCGTGGTGTGTACGACGTTGAGCTGCGGCATCGTATCGACCGCTCCGTTCACCCGGACGCACCAGTCGTCACCCGTCCGCCGCGAGAAATCATATTTCACTCTCAGTCAGCAGCGGTGTACCTCACGACCCTTGGGGTACGCGGCCTCTCGACGTATTCGCTGTGCACCAGTACCGTCACGAAACCCCCGCGCGGCGTCTATCCCCTTGGCGCGACATCCGCATCATGGACGACCATGGGGATGCGGAAAGAAGAAAGACCGCTGTGAGAGGAGGCGTCCATGGGATCGGTGCGCAAGGCGAGTGCCTGGCTTGGCCTCGTCGACGACAACGATGACGAGCGTTACTACGACGACGACTACGCCGAAGGATCCGAGACCGGGAGCCGGGAGGTCTGGGTCACGGACCCGCGGGTCAAGGTGGCATCGGAAGCCGCTGAGGAGAAGGGCCGACGGATCGGCACGGTCACCCCGGACAGTTTCCGGGACGCCCGTGGCATCGGTGAACTCTTCCGCGACGGCGTTCCCGTCATCATGAACCTCACGGCCATGGAGGCGGCCGACGCCAAGCGCGTCGTCGACTTCGCGGCCGGCCTGATCTTCGGCCTGCGCGGCTCGATCGAGCGCGTGTCGAACCGGGTTTTCCTGCTGACCCCCGCCGACACCGAGATCGTCAGCGGGGAACCCGCCGCCCGTCGCGTGGACGGCTTCTTCAACCAGAGCTGAGGCAAGGCATGCTCACCGGACCGGCCTCTCGGCGCCGCGCGCGGTGGGAAACGTCCTACCGGAACGCGTCGAGACCGGTGAGCGCCTTGCCCAGTACCAGCTGGTGCATCTCGACGGTGCCCTCGTAGGTCAGCACCGACTCGAGGTTCGTCGCGTGGCGCATCACGGGGTATTCGAGCGAGATCCCGTTGGCGCCGAGGATCGTCCGTGCCGTACGGCAGATGTCGATCGCTTCTCGTACATTGTTGAGCTTGCCGAAACTGACCTGCTCGGGACGGAGCCGTCCCGCGTCCATCCGCCGGCCCAGGTGGTGGGCCAGCAGAATCCCCTTGTGCAGTTCGACCGCCATGTCGGCGAGCTTGGCCTGGGTGAGCTGGAACCCGCCGATGGGCCGTCCGAACTGCTCACGCGTCTTCGCGTACTCCACCGCCACCTCGAAACTCGCCCGCGCGGCGCCCATCGAACCCCACACGATCCCGTACCGCGCGTGGGACAGACAGCTGAGCGGCCCCTTGAGGCCGGTGACCTCGGGCAGTACGGCATCGGCGGGCAGCCGCACCTCGTCGAGCACCAGCTCGCTGGTGACCGACGCCCGCAGTGACCACTTGTGCTTGATCTCCGGCGCGGAGAACCCGGGGCGGTCGGTCGGCACGACGAACCCGCGGATCCCGTCGTCGGTCTGCGCCCACACGACGGCCACGCCCGCCACGGAACCGTTGGTGATCCACATCTTGCGCCCGGTGAGGACCCAGTCCCCGCCGTCCCGCTTGGCGTACGTCCGCATGGCGCCGGGGTCGGAGCCGTGGTCGGGCTCGGTCAGCCCGAAGCAGCCGATGACCTCGCCTGAAGCCATCCGCGGCAGCCAGGTCTGCTTCTGCTCCTCACTCCCGAACCGGTGGATCGCGTACATCGCGAGCGACCCCTGCACGGAGACGAGCGAGCGGATCCCGGAGTCGGCGGCCTCCAGCTCCAGACAAGCGAGGCCGTACTGCACGGCGGAGGCTCCCGCGCACCCGTACCCGTCGAGCGACATGCCGAGGGCACCGATGCCGCCCAGTTCCCGCGCCAGCTCCCGGATCTCCGGCAGCTCCCCCTTCTCGTACCACTCGGCGACATGGGGCAGCACCCGATCCGCCGCCCAGGCCCGCACGGTGTCCCGGACGGCCAGATCCTCCACGCTCAACAGGTCGTCGACACCGAGCGGATCAGCGGGATCGAACGGCGGCAGCTTCGAGGAAGCGGAAGAGGAAGGGGAGGAAGGGGAGGAAGGGGAAGCGGGCACTGGAGGCCTCCGACGGAAAACTAGCACTGTTAACCAAGGGCAAGCCCGACGTTACGACTGCAGCGTGACGCACGTCCAGGGCCGTATCACGGACCCGCAGCCGCCAACAGCGGGACCGCGACGACCAGGCCCGGCAACCGGCCGTCAGCGGGCCCGCACAGGCGCCCCCGACGCCTCCCGAGGCCCGGGCACCCCGGCCGCTGACCCCGCCGCGGACCCCGTCGAGGGCTCCGCACACTCCATCGCCCGGGGCAACCGCAGCGCCAGCAGCGCCCCCAGCAACAGCAGCCCCGCACTCACCAGCAACGTCATGTGGAGTCCCTGCACGAACGCGTGCCGAGCCGCCTCCCGCAAGGCGTCTCCCGGCCCTCCGCCAAGCCGGTCGGCGACCTCGTACGCCTCCCCCAGGGAATGCCTCGCCGCAGCGGACTCCCCGGCGGGCACCCCGGGAACGGTGGCGAGTCCGGGCGCGTACGCCGCGTTCATCACACTCCCGAGGAGCGCGATCCCGATACCCGCCCCGAGCTGGTACGACGTCTCACCGATCGCCGCCGCCCCGCCGGCCTGCTCCGGCGGCGCCTCGCTCAGCATCGACTCGTACGCGCCGAAGAGCGTGACCTCAAGCCCGAAGCCGAGCATCACGAACCCGGTCAGCAGCAGTGGAGCGTTGTCCTCGGTTCCCATCGCCGTCAGCGTGACGACCGCGGCGGCGGTGAGACAGAACCCGGCACAGACCATGGTCCGCGGCCCGAAGCGCTGCAGCATCTTCGCCCCGACCAGGCCCGCGGCCATCGCGGCGATGGTCAGCGGCACCAGTCGCAGCCCGGTCTCCAGCGGGGAGAGCTCCAGCACCAGCTGGAGATACTGCGCGGCGATCAGTTCGAGCCCGACCAGCGCGAGCATCGCCAGCACGATGCATCCGACGGAGGTACTGAAGGCGGGCCGCGAGAACATCTTCAGGTCGATCAGCGGATGCCAGCGCCGCCGCTGGCGTCGTACGAAGGCGACGAGGAGTCCGGCACCCGCCATCAGCGGCACCGCGGTGAAAACGCTCAGCGGGGCCTCTCCGCCGCCGAGCCGTTTCACGCCGAGGACGACGCCGAAGAGCCCGGCCGCGGCCATCAGCGCGCCGACGACGTCCCACGGCCCGTCGCGCTCACCCGTCGACTCGGGAAGCAGCAGCCGTCCGACGGGAAGGCTGACGAGCATCAGCGGGATGTTGATGAGGAAGACCGAGCCCCACCAGAAGTGCTCAAGGAGGAACCCGCCGAGGAGCGGACCGACGGCCGCGCCCACCGCGGCGACGGCGCTCCAGACGCCGATCGCGAACGCTCGCTCACGCCGGTCGGGGAAGACCTGCCGCAGGATGGAGAGCGTCGCGGGCATGATCATCGCGCCGCCGACGCCGAGCAGGGCGCGCGCCGCGATCAGCATCTCCGCGCTGTCGGCGACCGCCGCGACGGCGGACGCGACGCCGAAGAGGGCGTATCCGAGGAGGAGGACCCGTCTGCGGCCGATCCGGTCGCCCAGTGTGCCGAAGAGGATCAGCAGCGAGGCGCAGACGAGCGGGTAGATGTCGACGATCCAGAGCAGCTCTATCGCGCCGGGTGTGAGGTCCTCGGTGACGGCGGGAACCGCGACATGGAGCACGGTGGCGTCGACGGCGACCAGGAGCAGGCTGACACACAGCACCACAAGGACGACCCAGCGGTTTGCACCGGCCCCGGTCTCCCGACGGCGACGCGCGGCGGCCGTGGTCGTCCCGGACATGTACGTACCTCCCAGATGTTCCCTCGCGTTCGGCGGATCCGCTGGGTGGGGACTCCCTGCGGCTGCGGCTCGGGAGGAGCGGTGTCCCGGCCCACGCAACAAAGGCGAGTGAGCGGCCAGAGTACGCGAGTTCCCGTCGGCGTCGGGTGGCGGACCTCTCACGTTCTCCTGGCGCCTGTGTGGCGTGCGCCACGCTCCCCGGTGTCCGAGCGCGCCCCCGCCGGGACGCACGGCCCCGAGGGCCCTCGATAATCGGGCCCGTGACCGATCTCGCAACGCCCGTCGCGCCACCCCGTCCGGGGCCGTCCTGGCACCGCGCCGCACCCGCTCTCCTCGGGTACGCGGCGGTGCGTGCGCTGGGCCTGGTGGCGCTCGCGGTGTGGAGCGCCACCCGGGACGAGAGCCCCCACCAGCTGCTCTCGGCCCGCTGGGACTCCCTCTGGTACACCAGGGTCGCCGAACTGGGCTACGGCTATGAGGTGCGCCTGCCGAACGGCGACGTGCACTCGAACCTCGCCTTCTTCCCCCTGCTGCCCTGGCTGGAACGGGCGGTGTCGGCGGTGTCCCCGCTGTCGTACGCGGACGCGGGCCTGCTGGTGAGCACGGTCGCCTCGCTCGCGGCGGCCTGGGGGATCTTCGCGGTCGCGGACCACGTGTACGGATCGAGGGCCGGGGTCTGCACCGTGCTGGTGTGGGCCGTCCTGCCCGTCGGGATCGTGCAGTCGATGGCGTACAGCGAGTCGCTGTTCACGGCGCTCGCGGCCTGGTCGCTGTACGCGGTCCTGACCGGCCGCTGGCTGACCGCGGGCCTGCTCGCCGCACTGGCCGGACTGACCCGACCGGTGGGCGCGGCGGTCGTTGCGGCCATATGGGTGACGGCCATCGCCTCTTTCGTAGGGGAGCGGAGCGGGCCGGCGCGGGACGGCGCCCCCAGATGGCGGCGCGCCCTGGCGATGCTGATCGCGCCCCTCGGTGCGGCCGGCTACGTCCTGTGGGTCGGTCGTCGCACGGGTGGCGGCCCACTGGGCTATCTCGACGTCCAGGCGGGTTGGCGCAACGGCTTCGACGGCGGCTACGCCTTCGCCCGGTTCGTCGCCGACAAGTTCACCTCGTTCCCGTCGGCCCTGGCCGGGATCGGTCTCATCATCGGCGTCGGTCTGCTCATTCGGCTGTACGTGGCCTGCGTACGGCAGCGGCAGCCGTTGCCGCTCCTGGTGTACGCGGGGGCCGTCACCGTCCTCGCCCTGTGCGCGTCGAGCTATTTCGGCTCGAAACCACGCCTTCTGCTGCCCGCTTTCCCCCTGCTCCTGCCCCTCGCCCTGGCCCTGGCCGGGCTGCGAACGTCCAGGTCGGCGTGGGTGCTCGGGTGTGTGGCGGTGGCGTCGGCGGCGTACGGCGCCTACTGGCTGAACGGCTCGGGTCCGCCGTGATCACGCTCGGTTGCCGGTGAGCGCCGGGAGAAGGGCACGCGAGCATTCGGTGAACGAATTAATAAGTGCCATAAAACTCCGCCCCAGAATGATCAATCGAATTGAAGGAAGAGCGGACGGGGGATTCCATAATCCATGGCAATAAACCACCGTCTGAGAGCAATCCCACATCACATCGTCATCACAAAGAGGGTGCTTCGGCCTGCAACACACCTCACTCGCTGTAACGTCGATTGAGTGCGTACCGAACGAAAGCTGACTCGTCTGGACCGGGTCTTCGCCCGGCTGGACCGTGAGCCGGAACGACCGGCCCACATCGACGTGCCCAGGATGAGCCGGCACCGAGTGGTCCTCTTCGCGTCCACGCTCGCCTTCTACGCGGCCATCGTGTGGGCCATCGTGGTCACCTCGTGGCTGGTCCGGCTCGACTGGCAGGTCATGTTCTTCCGGCCGTACCAGCAGTGGCCGGAGATCCACGCGTTCCTCGACTACTACGTGGTGCTGGGCCAGCGGGGCCCCACCGCCGTGATGATCGCGGCCTGGCTGGGCTGGCGTTCCTGGCGGCAGCACACCCTTCGCCCGCTGCTCACGCTGGGCGCCTCACTGCTGCTGCTGAACCTCACGGTGGGCGCCGCCAAGATCAGCATGGGCCGCCTCGGTCCGCACTACGCGACCGGCGTCGGCTCGAACGAGATGTGGCTGGGCGGCGACATATTCCCTTCGGGTCACACCGCCAACGCCGTCGTGACCTGGGGCATCCTCGCCTACCTGGCCTCGACGCCGCGCGCCCGCCGCTGGCTGTCGGCCTTCTCCGCCGTGGTCTCCCTCGGTGTCGGCCTGACCACCGTGTACCTGGGTACGCACTGGCTGAGCGATGTGGTGCTCGGCTGGGTCGCGGGGCTGCTGATCCTGCTGGGGCTGCCCTGGTTCGAGCCGCTGATCGCGCGTGCGGAGGCCCTGGTCTTCGACCTGCGCGACACCTTGCTCGACCGTCGCCGCCGTACGAAGGCCCCGGCCCCGACCCCGGCCTCGGTTCCTGCCGCGGTTCCGGTCGCCCCGGTGGAGGCCCCCGGGGCGCTCTCCCCCGGCCCGGCCGGCGATCAGGAGCCCGCCGTGCGCGAGCCGGTGGCCGCCGCCCGGCCGCCCAGGCCGCCGGGTTACCTCGCGCCGGGCCCGCACCTCGCCCGCTCGGAGCGCACCCCGGTCACGCCCATCGGCAGTCGCCGGCCGCCGCAGTCGGACCGAGTGACACGTGGCACCGCTTCGGCCCGCCCCCTGACGGGCGGCTGAGCTCCCCCACAGCTCAACGCGCGGGAGGTACCCCCGGAACGGCGGTACCGGTACGCACCCACGCGGGGGCGGTCAGCCCTTCCAGCAGCGCGTCACACGACCGTCGGCGACCTCGAAGTTCAGCCGGCCCACGAGGTACTCCATCGTGATGATCGCGCCCGGCGGCAACGACCGTACGGTGGACCAGCCACGTGCGCGGGCCTGCCGCTCGGCGCCGTCCGCCTCCAGTCCGACGTACGTGTCCGGAGTGTCGGCGGGCTCTGCGGGAGGAGTGGGAATCGGTGCCATGCCGCCACGTTAGGCGCCGCGATGCGGACGGGGAACCCCGAGCCCGCCACCATCCGTAACCGGTCCCCCTCCGGTCACGCTTCTGTCACAGGACAACGACACCCGTTCGGGCGGTTCCGTACGTGCTCCGCCCGCCTTCGAACGTAATTCTGAAGCGTCCTGGACCGTCTTGTCCGCGGCCCGGAATACCCGGGGAAAAGCGGGGTGCCGAGCGCGCGTCCGCGCCTTTTTCTTTCCGATTCCGCGGCGCCACACGGAAGTTGGCCCGCGGCGGGAATTACCTGCTTCAAGCACAGAAACCGGGTACGCCCCCTGTCGGAGCGCGGTGCTCGCGAGCATCATGGCGGGTGCTTCACGCCGGGTGCTGCATGGCGTGGGCTTCATGGCGTGGGCTTCATGGCGTGAGCGTCATGACGTGATCTTCAGGAGGCCCGGGACGCGACGAGCGAGGGGGCAACGATGGGGACGGACACCGCACGAGCGGCGGTACGGTCCGCGCAGGTGAAGCGGCCGGGGCGGCTGGTCGTGGACTGGCTGACCACGACCGACCACAAGAAGATCGGCCACCTCTATCTGATCACGTCGTTCGCGTTCTTCCTGGTCGGCGGCGTGATGGCCCTGCTGATGCGCGCCGAGCTGGCCCGCCCCGGTCTGCAGCTGCTCGACAACAACCAGTTCAACCAGATGTTCACGATGCACGGCACGATCATGCTGCTGCTCTTCGCGACGCCGACCTTCGCCGGTTTCGCCAACGAGATCATGCCGCTGCAGATCGGCGCGCCCGACGTCGCCTTCCCCCGGCTGAACATGCTGTCCTACTGGCTGTTCCTCTTCGGCGGGCTGATCGTGCTGAGTTCGCTGCTGGTGCCCGACGGGCCCGCGAACTTCGGCTGGTTCGCCTACGCGCCGCTGAACAGCATGGAACGGTCGCCCGGGATCGGCGCCGACATGTGGATCATGGGTCTCGCGCTGGCCGGCTTCGGCACGATCCTCGGCGCGGTGAACTTCCTGACGACCATCATCGGGATGCGCGCGCCCGGCATGACGATGTTCCGGATGCCGATCTTCACCTGGAACACGCTGTTCACGTCGATCCTGGTCCTGATGGCGTTCCCGGTGCTCGCCGCGGCGCTCCTGGTCCTGGAGGCGGACCGGCGGTTCGGCTCACAGGTCTTCGCCTCGGCCAACGGCGGGGCGCTGCTGTGGCAGCACCTCTTCTGGTTCTTCGGGCATCCCGAGGTCTACATCATCGCGCTGCCGTTCTTCGGGATCATCACGGAGATCATCCCGGTGTTCAGCAGGAAGCCGATCTTCGGCTATCTGACGCTGGTCGGCGCCACGATGGCCATCACCGGTCTGTCCGTGGTCGTGTGGGCCCATCACATGTTCGCGACGGGCGCCGTGCTGCTGCCGTTCTTCTCGTTCGTGTCGTTCCTGATCGCCGTGCCGACCGGGGTGAAGTTCTTCAACTGGACCGGCACGATGCTCAAGGGGTCGCTGTCCTTCGAGACACCCATGCTCTGGGCGACGGGCTTCCTGGTGTCGTTCCTGTTCGGCGGTCTGACGGGGGTGATCCTGGCCTCGCCGCCGCTGGACTTCCACGTCACGGACACGTACTTCGTGGTGGCGCACTTCCACTACGTGGTGTTCGGCACCGTCGTCTTCGCGACCTTCGGCGGCTTCTACTTCTGGTGGCCGAAGTTCACCGGGAAGATGCTCGACGAACGGCTCGGCAAGATCCACTTCTGGACGCTCTTCGTCGGCTTCCACACCACGTTCCTGGTGCAGCACTGGCTGGGCGCGGAGGGCATGCCGCGCCGCTACGCCGACTATCTGGCGGCCGACGGGTTCACCGCGCTCAACACCCTCTCGTCGATCGGCGCGTTCCTGCTGGGCATGTCGACGCTGCCGTTCCTCTACAACGTCTGGAGGACGTCCAGGTACGGCGAGAAGGTCGACGTCGACGACCCCTGGGGCTTCGGCCGCTCGCTGGAGTGGGCGACCTCGTGCCCGCCGCCGCGGCACAACTTCACCACGCTTCCCCGGATCCGCTCCGAGTCGCCGGCGTTCGACCTGCACCATCCGCAGCTCGCGGCGATCACGCCGCCCCAGACCCGCTCCGGCCAGGAGGAGAGTCCGCAGCTCCGCTTCGGCCAAGAGCGTCCGACAGCCGGTCCCGAGCAGTCCTGAAGCCGTGCCGAGGTCTCCACCAAGCGCCCGAGCGTGCCAGGGCCCTGCGGACAGCTGCTGTCCGCAAGGCCCTGGAGACAGAGCCACTGGAACAAGGCCGCTAGGCAGTCACCGCGCTGACGGACACCGAGAGGTTGTTGTCGCTCGTGTAGTACGGCCCGGCCTCCACCGGGCCGTACTCCGTCTCCCATGTGACCTTCGGGTACGTGTAGATGGTCTTCTTGTCGGCGATGTCGTCGAGCAGCCGTGCGATCCGTACCCGCGGCCCGGTCTCCCCCGCCGGGCGCAGCCACAGATCCCAGATCCCCTCGGGCAGCCCGGTGCAGGCCACGGAGAAGCGGAACTCCGCGCCGTCCCGGTGGACCTCGGCCCGCCGGGATTCCGCCTCCTCGCGACCGGTCAGCTCGGCGTACGCGTCCGGGGTGAGCGTGACCCCGTACACCTGGCCGTCGACGCCCAGCTCGCCACCCTCTCCTATGTGCAGTTCGCCGGCCTCCGCGTGCGGGGCACGCAGCCAGCTGCGGACCGAGAGGTTGCCGTGCTTGGTCGGGTACGGGATGCGGACGGCGACATGTCCGCGGGCGCCGCTCGGCACCCGGTCGACGAGTGAACGCAGGTCGTTGAGGCCGGGCGTCAGGCGCTGCGGATCACCACCGGCGGTCTGCGCGAAGGCGTCCCAGCGGCCCTCGGGCAATTCGACACCGCTGGGCAGCGCGGCGCGCAGGCGGCCGTCGGCGGCCGGGGCGAGCGGCAGCCGGACCTCCTGGACGCCGTCGCGGTGCCGCAGCACGAGGTGCGTGTCACCGGTCTCCCCCGGCTCGGGCATGTCGAAGGTGAGCCCGCCCGCGGAGTCGGCGACACAGTCGGCGCGCAGAGACATGGCGGCGTCCTCGTCGGTGGGCCGGGGTGCGGTCTGTGGAACCGGAGTCATCACGCGGAACGCTCCTTCCCGAGTACGGTCAATCCGGCATCCCGAACGGCATACGCGCCACCGAGCAGCGCCCCCCTGGTGCGGTGCAGCGAGCCCCGCACACGGCCCACCTTCGAGTTGCCGCCGCGCGAGACGAGACCGTCGAAGATCGACTCGTAGCGCTCGGCGATCCGCGACGGATCGAAACGCTCGGAGTCCTTGAGCGCCGCTTCCGCCATCTTGCGGCGCAGCGCGTCGTCGTTGATGAGTTCGAGCAGACCCCCGGCGATGGCCTGGACGTCTCCGACCTGCACCAGGCGCCCGTCCACGCCGTTGTCGATGATCTCCCCCGGGCCGTGCGGGCAGTCGGTGGAGACGACGGGCAGGCCGCAGCGCATGGCCTCGACGATGGTCATACCGAAGGACTCGAGACTGGAGGTGACGGCGGCGATGGAGCCCTTGGCCCACTCCGGCTCGATGGGGTGAGCCGCTCCCATCAGCAACACGTGGTTGTAGAGGCCGCGTTCGTCGATGAGGTGGCGCAGCTTGTCCTTCTGCTTTCCACTGCCGTAGATCCTCAGGCGCCAGTCGGGCCGCTGGGCGCGCACCAGGTCGAAGGCCTTGATCAGCAGGTCGTACCGCTTGACCGGGGCGAGCCGTCCCGCCGCGACGACCCATTTGCCGGAGCCGTCCGCGGGCTCTATGCCGGGCGCGGGCACCGAGTTGGGCACACCCTCGACATGCACACCGGGCAGCCGCATCTTCGTGCGGTACGCGCCGGCGTCCGCCTCCGTGGTCGTGATGACCGCGTTGAGCCGGGGATAGGCGCCGCGCAGTTCCGTGCGCAGCCGGACGGAGTGGCTGTCGAGAGTGAGGTGCTCCTGGCCGACGCGGATCGGGCCACGCCTGGTCTCGCGGGCCAGATGCACGTTCAGGCCGGGGCGGGTGCCGACCACGACATCGGCGTCGACCGTCGAAAGGTGCTCCGCGATACGGCGGTCGGTCAGGGCGCTGTACTGGTCGTAGCGGAGCTCTCCCTTCGGGAAGACCCGGGCCGGCGCGAGATGCTCGGGGTCGTCGCCCTCGTATCCGGGGCCGCCCTTTCGTACGTCGACGAGGTGGCGCAGGCGCACGCGCGGATTCCGCGCGAAGACCGGCTCGTCGCGGTGGCGGAGGACGGAGACGATCTCGACATCGTGCTGCTCGGCAAGGGTGTTCGCAAGGTTGTACGTCGTCCGGATCGTCCCGCCGATTCCGTAGGCGTTGTGTATCAGGAAAGAAATCTGCATGCGTCCCCGTATCTCCGGCTCATCCAGCTACCAGAGGGTTAGACCCGGGACCGGAGGGGAAGGTTGGGTTCACTTATCACTCTGTGGCCCAACAGTTGCGCCATTGGTAACCATGTCGGGGAACCTTTCGGCGCCGGTGCGCATCAGGGCTCGTAGGAGAGCTGCGGAACGTCCTGGCACTCGTCGTTCATGTCCCCCTGGCTCACCCATCCCCGGGCGTCCTCCCAGCGGGCCACCGACAGGCAGGCCCTGCGCGTCCTCGGCGGCTCGGACAGGTGCTCGAACCGGACCGGCAGCAGCAGGCCCTCGGCGGTGTACGGCTTTCCCGCGGTCATGAAACGGTCGACACACGCGCGCGTGACGCCCTTTCCGGCACAGGACCGGGCCGCGTCCGTGAACCACATCGCGGCGGCCCAGCCCTCCAGCTGCCACTGGGAGCGGGTCTTCAGGGCCTTCGTACCGTCCCGGAACTCCCGTACGGCGTCGTGGCCCGTGGCCGTGTCGTCGTAGTTACGGCTCGCGCCGGTCGCCCACAGGGCGTTGCGGCAGCGCGGCGCGTCCTTGTAGTCCTCGCGGACCGTGGACGTCCAGTTCTGCACGTTGGTGACCTTGGCGAGGACCTCGGCGCCGACGTCGTCCATCGCCTTGCACAGTTGCGCGTTGCCGTAGGTGTCGATGGCGTCGAAGACGAGGTCGGCGCCCTGCTCCTTCAGGTCTGCCGCCACCGCGCGGAAGTTGGGCAGCGCGAAGTCGACCTGCTCGGTGACGACCTTGTAGCCCTCGGCCTTCAGGCCCCGGGTGACGAGCCGGGCGTACGCCGCCGACGCGGACTGGTTGTACGAGACGACGGCCGCCGTACGGGCGCCCTGCTCCCGCTTGAACCAGCGGTAGATCTCGGTGCCGCCGTACAACTTGCCGTCCCAGCCGGGCTCTCCGTTCCGCGGGGCGAGGCTGCCGTAGATCCCGTAGAGGTGCGGATACGTGTCGTAGGCCGCGCCGATGGGCTGCCCGCCGATGTCGGGCACGCGCGCGCGTGCCACCCGGGAGGCCCCCGCGTAGTCGAGGGCCGTCGTGGCGACGAGGGCCACCACCTTGTCCTCGTCGACGAGCCGGTGCACGCACTCGTTGTTGCCGACTCCGCTGCCGCCGTCGTCGCACATACGGACCTCGACCCTGCGTCCGTCGATGCCGCCGCGCGCGTTCAGGGCGTCGAAGTAGGCCTTCGCGCCGTCGCGCGGTCCGGTGAAGGCGTTGCCGCCGACCGGACTCGTGGCGCTCGTGATGACGCCCACCCGGATCGGCTCCGCGGCGCCGCGGGTGGGCGCCCGGTCCGGCCGGTCCCCGAAGTCGCTCTCCGGGAGGCGGCTGCCGCAGGCCGTGCCCACCAGGAGCAGCAAGCCCGACAAGCCTGCGACAGCGGATTCAGCAACCCGGGCCCGGCGACGCATTGCCGCTCAGAGTGACAAGACCGCACAGCGTCTTGACGGACACCTTCCACGTGTCGTTCTGCTCGACGGCGGTCCCGGCGGCGTCCGGCATGACCGTGGCGCCCTTCAGGGTGAGCGTGTACGTGACGTTCGCCTCGGTCGGCGAGGTGAAGGCGACCTTGCCGACCGTCGCCTCCACCTGCCCGCCGCGCTTGTCACCGCTGAAGCCCTTCAGTACCTGGCCCATCGCGTCGCCGTTCTCCAGGACGGCCTGTTTGTCCTTCGTGGGGACCGCGGGGTCGAAGAACTTCTTCCAGTTCTTCTTGATCTCCTTCCCGGCCGCCGCCGGGTCGTCCGGCGCGCTCGCGCTCGGACTCGGCTCGGCCGTCGTGGGCCGCTCCGCGGAGGCCGAGGGCGGATTCGTGTCGTCACCGCCGCTGTCGTCGCCGCACGCCGTGAGAGCCGGGGCGAGGACGAGAACCGCCACCACCAGCCCCCGGCCCGTTCCCCGCCTGAGATCGCTCCCGAGAACCATCTGGCTCACCACCGGGTGTCGGTCCGGGCCATGTGCGCCCGGAGCTTTCAGGGTCAGCTTCCAGAAGGCATAGTGCTTGTCCGTCGGCGGACTTGGAAGACAGCCGCACGCATACAGCCGGACACATCATGTGGAGCCCCCCATGCGGACTGCTCGACTGAGAGCCTGTGTCACATCCCCGGCCGGATCAGCTCCCGTCCTGTGGGCCGGGTGGGCCGCGCTCGCCGCGGGCGCGGTGCTGTGCGTCCTGGGCTGGTACGGGATCTCCGGCGAGCGGTACGCGGAACGGCAGTTGCCGTATCTCGCGTCCTGCACGGTGCCGGGAGCGGCCCTGATCATCGCCGGCGCGATCCTCCTCACCCACGGCAGGAACGCTCTCGCGGGGGCCCGCGTCGAGGAGTTGTACGGGCTTCTGGTGGCGGCCGGTCCCGCCGACGCCGACGGGACCGTCGCCGGACAGGCGGCCGCCGCACCGGTGGCCGTCAGCGGGGACCTGCTGATGGTGCCGGGCGGCACCCTGTGGCACCGGTCGGACTGCCCGCTCGTCACCGGGAAGCCGCAGGCCCTGCCGGTCGACTCGCGGGTCCTCGCGGGCGGGGACCTCGACCCCTGCCCGATCTGTGAACCCACCGCCTCGGCCGGCTCCCCGGACGACCCGTCGGACCGCCCCTCGGACGACCCGTCGTCCGGTCCGTCACCCGGGGCGTCGTCCGGTCCGTCGCCCGGGACGGCCGGCTGATGGCGTCGCTGACGTACGACCTCACGCTCGCCGGTCTCTCCGTGGGCAGCGCGGCCGCGCTCACCGGGATCGGGCTGGTCGTCACCCACCGGGCGACCGGAGTGCTCAACTTCGCGCACGGCGCGATCGCGATGGTCTGCGCCTACCTGCTGCGCCAGCTCACCGTCGAGTGGGACTGGCCGCTCGCGCTCGCCGCACCGCTCACGCTGCTCGTGGTCGCCCCGGCGATCGGCGTGGCGCTGGAACGATTCGTCTTCCGGCCCCTGTCCGTCCTGGGCGGCGATCCCGCGCAGACCCTCGTCGCGTCCATCGGCGTATTCGTCCTGCTCGTCGGCGGGGCGGCGCTCGTGTGGGGCCCCGGCGCACGCTCGGACACGCCGGCGCTCGTCTCCGCGGACCCCTGGGGCCAGCTGGCGGTGACGCTGGTCCTGGCCGCCGGGGTGGGTGCGGTGATCCGCTGGACGCGCTTCGGCCGGGAGCTGCGGGCCGTCGTCGACGACCGCTCGCTCGCCGCGCTGGGCGGCGTCGACGCGGACCGGGTGGCCGCGGCGGGCTGGGCGTTCGGCTCCTTCACCGCGGGCCTGACGGGGGTGCTGCTGGCTCCGTACGTACGCCTGGACCCGTACGGCCTGCCGCTGCTGGTGATGGAGGTGATGGCGGTCGCGGTGGCCGCCCGGATGCGCAGTCTGCCGGTGGCCGTGGTGGTGGCCCTGGGCATCGGGGTCGCCCAGAGCCAGTTGACCCGGCTGCACCCGACGGGCCGGCTGGAACCACTTCTCCAGGCGGTGGGCGCGAACCTCTTCGTCGTCGCCCTGCTGGTCGCCGCGTTGGTGCTCCCGGGGATCGGCGCCCGGGACGCCCTTCCGCGCACGGCGACGGCCCGGGTGGCGACCCCGCCGGGAGCGTGGATCGTCGCCGTGGTCCTGTTCCTGCTGCCCCTGGGCTTCGCGGGCTCGGACCTGCACACGTCCGTCCAGGTGCCGGCGCTGGGCGTCGTTCTCCTGTCCCTGGTCGTCGTGACGGGTCGCAGTGGGCAGATCTCGCTGGGCCAGGCCGCGTACGCGGGTCTGGGCGCCCTCTTCACGGCGCTGCTGGCCGCGGGACGCTTCCCGGGCCTGCCCGAACTGCCGGAACTGGTCGCGCTCCTGGCCGCCGTGCTGCTGGTGGCCCCGCTGGGCCTGCTGACCGGCTGGCCCGCCATCGGCCGCCACGGCCTGGCCCTCGCCCTCGCGACCTTCGCGGTGGGCGTGGGCGTCAGCCGCTTCGTCTTCGCCCAGCCGTACGCGACGTCGGGCCTGGCCCTGGGGCGGCCGGCGGGATTCGAGGGCGACCGCGCGTACTACGTACTCGAACTGGTGCTGCTCGCGGGCGCGCTGCCGGCCGCCCACGCGCTGCGCCGGGGGCGTACGGGGCGGGCCCTGGCCGCGATGCGGGACCACGAGGCGGGCGCGTCGGCGGCGGGCGTCCGCGTCCCGGCGCTCAAGCTGACGGCCTTCGTGGCGGGTGCCGCGCTGGCCGCGCTGGGCGGCGGCATGCTCGGCATGGGCCTGCGCGCCTTCGACCCGGCGGCGTACGACCCGGTCCGCGGACTGCTGTGGTTCGCCGCGATCGTGGTGCTCGGTGCCGACAGCGTCCTGGGCGCGCTCCTCGCGGCGGCTCTCCTGGTCGGTCTGGACGCGGGCACCCGGGGCGGGGTCGCGGCGGCGGCGGTCGGACTCCTCGCGGTCCTCGTGGGCCGCTTCCCCGGCGGCCCGTACGAGGCCCTGCGGCTGGCGGCCGGGCGGCTGCGGCCGCGCCGGGAGGCGACTTTGACCCCGCTGGGCAGCGCGGTGAGGCGGCGGCTGCGCGCGGCGGTCCAGGACTCCGGCACGCCTCGGGTGGCGGCCTCGGCGGGGGTGGCCGCGGTGCGGGCCACCGCTCCGGGATCGACCGCGGCGGGAACGTCCGTCGGCACGGACACCGCGAGCCTGCGTACCGGCGGTCGCCCGCTGGTGAGGCGTACGGTGCCACCACCCGCGGCCGCCGCCGACGGGTCCGGTCATCCGTGGGTCTCCGGCACGGCGGAGCGAACCGACACCGGCCGGCGCACGGCACCGCTCCCCCTGCGTCCCCGGACCGCTCGTGGGGTGCCCGACCGTCCTGTCCTGCGCGCCCGGGCCCTGCGCGCCGGCTACGACGGGTTCACCGCCCTGGACGGTGTCGACCTCGATCTCCCGCCGGGCCGGATCACCGCGGTGGTCGGGCCGAACGGGGCCGGAAAGAGCACGCTGTTCCACTGTCTCGCCGGAACCGTGCGTCCTGTGTCGGGGAGGGTCGCGCTCGGGGAACGGGACATCACCCGGCTGCCCGCCCACGCACGGACACGGCTCGGCATCGCCCGCACGTTCCAGCAACTGGCCGTCTTCCCGACCCTGACCGTGGCCGAGAACGTACGCGTGGGCGCCGAGCAGGGGCGGGTCGTGGACGCGGACGCGGTGGAGCGGGCCCTGCGGCTGTTCGGACTCGACGGGGCGGTACGGGCGCTCCCGGCGGTGGGCCTGCCCACCGGGACCCTGCGCCGTGTCGAACTGGCCCGGGCCCTCGCGGGAAGCCCGCGGGTCCTGCTGCTCGACGAGCCCGCGGCCGGGCTCGACACGGGCGAAGTGACCGCGTTGACCCGCGTGTTGCGGGCCCTGGCGGCCGACGGCACCGCTCTGCTCGTCGTCGAGCACGATCTCGACCTGGTGGCCGACCTCGCCGACACCGTGCACGTCATGACCGCGGGCCGCGTCGTCGCCTCCGGCCCCGCCGACCGCGTACTCCAAGGCCTCCAAGGACCCAGTACGGTGGTCGACCGATGAGCGGCGCTGTCGGCACCCCTTTGAGCCCGACCGGTGTCTCACTGCGCCACGCGCGCGTGCGCTACGGCCCGCTGGAGGCCCTGCACGGCGTCACCCTCCACGCGCCCGCCCCCGGCGTCACCGTTCTGCTCGGCCGCAACGGCTCGGGCCGCACGACCGCGCTGCGCGCCCTCGCCGGGACCGTGCCCCTGTCCCAGGGGGCCGTGGTCTGGGACGGCACCGACGTCACGCGACTGCCCGCGTACGAACGGGCCCGCCTGGGTCTGTGCCTCGTCCCGGACCGACGTGCGGTCTTCGGCTCGCTCACCGTCCGCGAGAACCTCGAACTCGCGGCCTCCGGCAGGCCCTTCGCGGCCGCCCTCGACGCCTACCCCCGGCTGGGCGCCCTGCTGCCCCGAAGAGCGGGCACGCTCTCCGGCGGGGAGCAGCGCATGCTCGCCCTCTCCCGCGCCCTGCTGGCACGCGCGCGCGTGGTGCTCGTCGACGAGCCCTCGCAGGGCATGTCCCCGGTGATCGCGGCCCGCACGTACGAGCTGCTGAGCGGCCTCGACGCCGGTGTGATCGTGGCCGAACAGCGGCTGCCGCCCGGCCTGCGCTCCGGGACGACGATCGTGTACGAACTCCGACGCGGCGCGGTCGTGTTCAGCGGCGAGGCGGCGGAGACGTCGGCCTCGGCGGCGGCGGCGGACGCTCCAGGGCCGGCGGAGCCGACGAGACCGACATAGCCGAAGAGGCTGACGGGGCCGACCGCGGTCGAGCGGGCCGTCGAGGTCGAGGGAACTGGCGGGGCCGTCGGGGTCGGCGGAACCGAGGGGATCGGCGGAACCGAGGGGGTTGGCGGGACTGTCGGGACCGGCGGAACCGAGGGGACCGGCGGAACGGAGGGGGTTGGCGGAACCGAAGGGCTCGGCAGGACCGAGGGGGCCGGCCGGACCGGCCGGTTCTGGGCGGGCGCGGTCGTGCCCCCGTTCCCGGTCTGCGGAGTGAGCGGCCCTCCCGGACCCGCCCCCTTAGGCAGCCGCAGCAGCGTGCCGGGATTCAGTCGGTCCGGATACCGGCCGACCATCTGTCGGTTGAGCTCGTAGAGCGCCTTCCATCCACCCTTGACGCGGTACCGGCGGGCGATCGACGCGAGGGTCTCCCCCGGCTCCACCACATGTGCCCGCCCCGTGAGCCGGTACTTCTTGGCGCAGGCGGGCCACGCCTTGAAGCCCTGGACGCGCACCACTTGCTCCGCGACCCTGATCTGCTCGTTCCGTGTGGCCAGATCCGCCCGCGGCGCGTAGGCCAGGCCACCGAACGCCCGCCAGGTGGGCTGCCAGAACTGCAGCCCTCCGTAGAAGCCGTTCCCGGTGTTCGTCTTCCAGCGGCCGTTGCTCTCGCACTTCGCGAGGCAGCCCCACGGCCACCGGTCCTTCGCACAGTCGTACGACACCTGGGCCGCCGCGGGGCCGGACACCGAAGGCGGTGGCGCCGCGACCGCCTCCACGGGGGCGAGCAGGGCCAGAACGGCGACGACGACAGCCGGGTACCGCATGCGCTTGATCGACATCGGGCCACGCTAGGCGGGCCCCGGCGCTACCCGGATCAGCCGCGCAGGAGGCCGGTGGGGCCCCACCCGGTCGGCCGACCCGGCGGGGCCCCGGCTCGCGGGTCAGAGCTTCAGCCGCTGCCCGGGGACGATGGCGTCGGGGTCCCCGCCGATGACAGCCCTGTTGGCGGCGTAGACGCGCTGCCAGGTGGTCCCGTGCCGCGACGCGATGCCGCTCAGCGTGTCACCGCCTCGGACGGTGTAGTCGCCGCGGGACGAGCCGCGTCCGGTGTGGCCCGTCGAACGTTCCGGCGTCTTCGCCGGCTTCGACGGGGCGGCCTTGGTGGTGGCGGCCCCGGGCGAGGAAGCCGCGGGAGCGCTGCCGGACGCGCCCGCGCGGGCCGAGCAGCTGGGCCAGGCCCCCCACCCTTGCGCGTGCTGCACCTTGGAGGCGACAGCGATCTGCTGTGCCCTGGAGGCCCTGTCGGCAGTGGACGCGTAGACCGAACCGCCGTACGCGCGCCAGGTGCCGGCGGAGAACTGGAGTCCTCCGTAGTAGCCGTTTCCGGTGTTGATGTGCCAGTTGCCGCCGCTCTCGCACTGGGCGATGCGGTCCCACACCCCGCTGTCCGCCGCTGCGGCGTTGCCGTTCGCGGCGAGCAGCCCGAGCGGGGCGAGCAACGCCGCCCCGGCGAGAACCGCGGTCGTACGAGCCTTACGGGTGTTGTCGGCACATTCGGACATGTATTTCCCTCTCGAAGGACCCGGGGTCCCCCGAGGCGGTACGGAACTCCCGCGTCCAACGCGGTGGCCCCGCTCCGCCCCGTCCGCCGGAGGTGGCGCTGATGGCGCTGATGGTGCTGGTGATGCTGGTGACTCTTCTGGCTGGTTCGGCTGTGCGGCCGGCGGACGTACCCGAGTGGTGCTCGGTGCACACGGCGGAGCAATGTAGAGAGCCGGGGGGCCCGGTATCAACCAACTCGTCGTCGTTCCAGGCCAGTTCACCGTTACCGCAGGTATCGTCGAATTTGAGACACCCACTTCATTCGTTGATTTCCTGATTTGTCGACCATCGACCCTGGTGATCTGTGACTCACCTCACCGGACCAACTTGGTTGGAAATAAAAGGAGTTGGCATGGAGTGACCGATTCCGCCGCCGGGTTCACCCTGTGCGCAGGATGGTTCGATTCCGTTCGCTCCGGGGCGTGACTCCCGCCACAGATCCTCCGTTGTCTTCTTCATGAACCGGGAACCCATCCGGTTCACGGACCGGGAGCCCCCGGCCACAACACGCACCGCATCCCGAGGAGCCACCCGTGCCGCGCATGCTCGACGTCAGCGACGACGTACGCGCCGAGATCGGCGACGAAGAAGCCGACCGGCTGCTCGCCGGAGAGAACGCCCCGGGCAGTTACGACTGCACGTCCTGCCGCACCCAGGGCGACTCCGAACAGGAGCGGACCAGCACCGTCCTGTTCATCGGCGACGAGACCGCCGTACTCGCGTTCGCCCACGCCACCTGCCTGCCCTCGCAGGTCGTCCAGGTGACCGAGGAGCAGCTGCAGGGCGCCGTCCGGTCCATCACCGGGGACGAGCGCCCCTCCGAGGCCCTGCCCGAGCAGGCCGTCCTCGGCGTCACCAGCGGACTCGTACTGCTCGGCGGCGAGCTGCACCCCGCGCTCGTCGTCGAACCGACCGGGCGCATCGCCCGGCCGGGCACGGCGGGAGGCGGCGGCGACGACTTCCTGCCGCTCCTCATCGAGCAGGGATTCATGCCGGTCAGCCACCTCACCGAGGTCCCGCCCGTGCTGCACGGCTGGTCCGTGCTGCTCGCCATGGGCCAGCTGCACGCGGTCCTGCAGCCCGGTACCGGTGGCGGCTCGCCCGTCGCCTGGTGGCAGGCCCACCAGCCGCTCCAGGTCACCGACAGCTGGCGGGCGGCCGCCAACAAGCACCAGCAGGTGCTGCTGTTCGCGGCCCCGGTCGGCTCGATCGGCCGTCAGCCCCGCGAGGACCTGCTGCGTGACGCCCTCGACAAGGCCGCGTCGAACGGTCAGCTGGTGGCGAGCGCGATGCCCCTGGCCGGCACCTGAGCACGGACGGTTCCGCCCCCCGCGGACGCCGGGCGCACTCCCTGTGACCTGCGAAAGCGGACTTCCGGCCGCATCCGAAGAGCGACGGCGTCGTTGGCACATACGTGCACATCTACGACGCCCCCCGCCGCCTGCCCTACACGTCCCCGATCCCGGCCATGCGGCCGGCTCAGGACAGCACGGGCAGCTCTTCGGCCACCCCGATCTACGACGCGCTCTACGCGGAGTACCTCAGGACCTTCCGGGCCCTGCCGGGCGACCGCAGCGGCGAGGAGGAGTTCGGCTTCACGGCCTTCGGGGTCGGCCCGCACAATCTGGGCTCCCACAGCTCGGGGCTGCTCAGCAGCAGTTCGTACGGCTCGGGTTCGTACACACCGACCGTGTACGGCATGCGGCACGTCGCCGGACAGCACCAGACGGGGCACGCGTCCCCGCACGAGAGCCAGACGGCCACCTCCGTCTGGCAGCCGGTGGCACGGCAGCACGCCACCGGCCTGTTCCCCGCGGCGCTGCCACCGGGGCCGCGCAGGGAACGCTGACGCGGAACGGGTGAGGGCCCCTGCATCATGCAGGGGCCCTCACCCGTGTCCGTACAACACCGCCCGTGCGGCTACTCCCTCGGATCCGAAGACGGCTCCGTCTTCGGATCCTTCTTCGGCTACTTCTTGCCGCGCTTCTCGCGCACCCGCACCGAGATATGGATCGGCGTCCCCTCGAAGCCGAACTCCTCGCGCAGCCGGCGCTCCACGAAGCGGCGGTAGCCGTGCTCGATGAAGCCCGAGGAGAAGAGCACGAAGCGCGGGGGCTTGGTGCCCGCCTGCGTGCCGAAGAGGATGCGCGGCTGCTTGCCGCCGCGGATCGGGTGCGGGTGGCCGGCGACCAGCTCGCCCAGGAAGGCGTTCAGGCGGCCCGTCGGGACACGTGCCTCCCAGCCCGCCAGCGCGGCCTCGATCGCCGGGACCAGCTTCTCCATGTGACGGCCCGTACGCGCCGAGACGTTGACCCGCGGCGCCCACGCCACCTGGAGGAGTTCGGTGTCGATCTCCCGCTCCAGGTAGTAGCGGCGCTCCTCGTCGAGGGTGTCCCACTTGTTGAAGGCGAGGACGATCGCGCGGCCCGACTCGACGGCCATCGTCACGATGCGCTGGTCCTGGACGCTGATGTTCTCGCTGGCGTCCAGCAGAATGACCGCGACCTCCGCCTTCTCGACGGCGGCGGCGGTGCGCAGCGAGGCGTAGTAGTCGGCGCCCTGCTGGAGGTGGACCCGCTTGCGGATACCGGCCGTGTCGACGAACTTCCAGGTGACACCGCCGAGCTCGATGAGTTCGTCGACCGGGTCGCGGGTGGTGCCCGCGACCTCGTTGACGACCACGCGGTCCTCGCCCGCCACCTTGTTCAGGAGCGACGACTTGCCGACGTTCGGGCGGCCGATGAGCGCGATACGGCGGGGGCCGCCGACCGCGATGCCGAAGGTCTGCGCCGGTGCCTCGGGCAGCGCCTCCAGGACGGCGTCCAGCATGTCGCCGGTGCCGCGGCCGTGCAGCGCGGAGACGGGGTGCGGCTCACCGAGGCCCAGGGACCAGAGGTACGAGGCGTCGGCCTCGCCGCTCAGGCCGTCGACCTTGTTGGCGCACAGGACGACGGGCTTGCCGGCCTTGCGCAGCAGACGGACGACCGCCTCGTCGGTGTCGGTGGCTCCGACCTTGGCGTCGACGACGAAGACGACCGCGTCGGCCGCCTCGATCGCGAACTCGGCCTGCGCGGCCACGGACGCGTCGATGCCGAGGACGTCCTGCTCCCAGCCGCCGGTGTCGACGAGCTTGAAGCGGCGGCCCGCCCACTCGGCCTCGTAGGTGACGCGGTCACGGGTGACGCCCGGCTTGTCCTCGACGACGGCCTCGCGGCGGCCGATGATGCGGTTCACCAGGGTCGACTTGCCGACATTCGGGCGGCCGACGACGGCGAGGACCGGGAGCGGGCCGTGGCCCGCCTCGTCGATCGCGCCCTCGATGTCGTCGGCGTCGAAGCCCTCTTCCGCGGCGAGCTCCATGAACTCCGCGTACTCGGCAGAGCCAAGTGCCCCGTGCTCGTGCTCCGAGCCGTCGGGCTGGATCTGGTCGTTCATGAAGTCCGTACCTCGTTCATCGTGGTGGTCGGTGGAACGCCCAGTGTCGGGTGGTCCACTACTCAAGTGTCGCTGGAGGCGGCCGGTCGTGCTCCTAGCGTCCCGTGAGACGCCTGGCGTTCTCCAGGTGGGCGGTGAGCTGCTTCTGGATGCGTACGGTGGCCTCGTCGAGCGCCTTGCGCGTACGCCGTCCGCTGCCGTCGCCCGCCTCGAAGGGGTCGCCGAAGACGACGTCGACCCGGCTCCGCAGCGGAGGCAGCCCCTTTATCAACCGTCCGCGCCGCTCTGTGCTTCCCAGGACGGCGACCGGCACGATCGGGGCTCCGCCGCGGACGGCGAAGTAGGAGAGCCCGCCGCGCAGCGAGGCGAAATCGCCCTCGCCGCGGGTGCCCTCGGGGAAGATCCCGAGGACGCCGCCGTTGGCCAGGATGCCCAGCGCCTGCGTGATCGCGGTGCGGTCGGCGACCGAACGGTCCACCTTCACCTGCCCGACGGCGAGAAGGAAGGGGTCGAGCGGGCCGACGAACGCCTCTTTCTTGATCAGGAAGTGCGTCGGCCGGGGTGCCACGCCCATGACGATCGGGCCGTCGAAGATGTGGGAGTGGTTGATGGCGAGGATCACCGGGCCGGTCGCGGGGACCTTCCAGGCGCCCAGGACGCGCGGCTTCCACAGTCCGTACATCAGGCCGACGCCGATACGGCGGCCGATGTCGGCCCGCCGGGCGGACGGGACCTGTGTGGCTTGTGGGGCTTCGCTCACTTCGCGGCCCGCTTCTCCTCGACGAGCGTGACGACACACTCGATGACCTGCTGGAGCGTGAGGTCGGAGGTGTCCACCTCGACCGCGTCGTCCGCCTTCGCGAGCGGCGAGGTCTTGCGGGTGGAGTCGGCCACGTCCCGCTTGATCAGGGCCTCGCGGGTGGTCTTGACGTCGGCGCCCTTGAGCTCGCCGCTGCGGCGGGCGGCGCGGGCCTCCGGCGAGGCGGTGAGGAAGATCTTGAGGTCGGCGTCCGGCAGCACGGTCGTGCCGATGTCCCGGCCCTCGACGACGATGCCGTGCCCGGCCTCCGAGGCGATCGAACGCTGCAGCTCGGTGATCCGGGAGCGGACCTCGGGGACGGCGCTGACCGCGCTGACCTTCGAGGTGACCTCCTGGGTGCGGATGGGGCCCGCGACATCCGTGCCGTCGACCGTGATCGCCGGCGCCGCCGGGTCCGTACCGGACACGATGTCGGGCTTGCCTGCCGCGGCCGCGATCGAGGAGGGGTCGGCGACGTCGATGCCGTTGGTCACCATCCACCAGGTGATCGCCCGGTACTGGGCTCCCGTGTCCAGGTAGCTCAGGCCGAGCTGTGCGGCGACGGCCTTCGAGGTGCTCGACTTGCCCGTGCCGGAGGGACCGTCGATGGCGACAATCACGGCCGGAGCGGTCCGGGCGGCGGTGGATTCCACGGGTGCGGACACCTTCCTGGTACGGGGTGCTGGGCTGGTTCGGGCACGATCGCGCCCCGAACAAGGTTACTGGCTCCGCGGGCCCCGGCTTACGGACCCCGCGGCACCCCGTTCACTGACAGGCCCTACTGCCGGATCGCCCAGCCCCGCTCCCGGAGCGCCGCTGTCAGCACCGGCGCCGCCGTCGGCTTCACCATCAGCTCCATCAGCCCGACCTGCTGACCGGTCGCGTGCTCGATGCGTACGTCCTCGATGTTGACGCCCGCGCGGCCCGCGTCGGCGAAGATGCGGGCCAGCTGGCCCGGCTGGTCGTCGATGAGGACGACGACGCTCTCGTACGTGGTGGGTGCGGTGCCGTGCTTGCCGGGGACGCGGATCTGGCCGGCGTTGCCGCGGCGCAGGACGTCCTCGATGCCGGTGGTGCCCGCCCGGCGCTTGGCCTCGTCGGAGGACTGGAGGGCACGCAGGGCCTGAACGGTCTCGTCCAGATCGGCGGAGACGTCCGCGAGGAGGTCGGCGACCGGCCCGGGGTTCGCGGAGAGGATGTCGATCCACATCCGCGGGTCGGACGCGGCGATCCGGGTCACATCACGGATGCCCTGGCCACAGAGGCGTACGGCCGTTTCCTCGGCGTTCTCCAGGCGCGCGGCGACCATGCTGGACACCAGGTGCGGCATGTGCGAGACGAGCGCGACCGCACGGTCGTGGGCGTCGGCGTCCATCACCACCGGGACCGCCCTGCAGTGCGAGACGAGTTCCAGCGCGAGGTTGAGCACCTCGGTGTCCGTGTCCCGGGTCGGTGTCAGCACCCAGGGGCGCCCCTCGAAGAGGTCACCGGTGGCGGCCAGGGGGCCCGACTTCTCGCGGCCCGCCATGGGGTGCGACCCGATGTACGCGGACAGGTCGAGCCCCAGCGACTCGAGTTCGCGGCGCGGCCCGCCCTTGACGCTGGCCACGTCGAGATAGCCGCGCGCGACCCCGCCCCGCATGGCGGCGGCGAGCGCCGCGGCCACGTGCGCGGGCGGCGCCGCGACGATCGCGAGGTCGACGGGCCCCGAGGGCTCCTCGTCCGTGCCGGCACCGAGCGCGGCCGCCGTACGGGCCTGCTCCGGGTCGTGGTCGGAGAGGTACACGGTGACACCGCGCCCCGCCAGGGCCAGCGCGGCCGACGTCCCGATGAGGCCGGTGCCGATGACCAGTGCGGCCCTCACTGGGCGATGTCCTTGCGCAACGCGCCCGCGGCACCCAGGTAGACGTGCGCGACGTCGGCGCGCGGCAGGTCGGTCTCGATGTGCGCGAGGACCCGTACGACCCGGGGCATCGCCCCTTCGATGTCCAGCTCCTGCGCGCAGATCAGCGGCACGTCGACGATGCCGAGCTTGCGCGCCGCGGCCGCCGGGAAGTCGCTGTGCAGGTCGGGGGTCGCCGTGAACCAGATACTGATCAGCTCGTCGTTGGTCAGCCCGTTCCGCTCCAGGACGGCGGTGAGCAGCTCGCTGACCTGCTCATCCATGTGCCCGGCTTCGTCCCGCTCCAGTTGGACGGCGCCCCGGACCGCTCGTACCGCCACGGTGATGCTCCTCGCTGATCTACGTATCGGCTGTGCTGCGTCCAGCGTAGCCAGCCCCCGGCCGCCCGACGCGCGCCGCCCGCCTGACGAGATGACCACCGGGGACTCCCGGCCCCGAACCATGCCGATGTCACTCGAATCATTGCTTCTGGCGACTTGAAGCGAAGTTGTGACGTACGGCATAAAAACCCAATAATTTCCGCGAAGTCGCTCCTGTACGCCTCTGGACGCAGGGGCCACGTGTCCGCTTGCATGGTGAGGCTGTCCGCGCCACGCCTCGGGGGAGGCTCGATGAAGCGTTCCGGACCACTTTTCACGCTCCTCGCGGGACTGCTGCTCGCCCTGTTCATGCTGTCGCTCAACGCGACGACGGGGACGCGCAGCAAGTCGACCGGGAGCGACTCGCCGGCCGACGCCGTGTCGGCGAGCCCGGCGCCCACGGCGACGGCCACGCCGGGCAAGCCGTCGCCGTCGCCCAGCCCGTCGAAGTCCGCCGTGCCGAACGGCGACTACGCGGGCCGGACCGATGACGACTCCTCCGCGGTCGCGGTGAGCCTGCGCGACGGCAAGGCGGTCGCGTACTTCTGCGACGGCCGGGACCAGGAGTCGTGGCTGAAGGGCGACGTCGAGGCCGACGGCAGCATGCGCCTCAAGGGCGAGGAGGGCCAGGTCCTCACCGGCGAGCTGGCGGGCAAACGGATCAGCGGCAAGGTCGACATGGGACAGCGGAAGTACGGCTTCACGGCCGACAAGTCCCTGAAGCCCTCCGCGCTGTACCGCGCCACCGACACCGTGGCCGACACCAAGATCGACGGCGGCTGGATCCTGCTGCAGGACGACAGCCAGGTCGGCATCCTCAAGCGCGACGGCAAGGCCGGGCCCGCGCCCCGTATCGACCCGGATTCCGGCGCCGTGACGGTCGACGGAAAGCAGCTCACCGCCAGCCCCGTGACCCCGTGACCCCATGACCCGGTGACCGCAGGGAGCCGACCATGACCGTGGATCCGAACGCCGCCACCCAGAACTTCCCCTCCCCCGGCCCCGCCCCGCGGGGCCCGGGGGCCGCCCGCTACCTCGTGCCCGCCCTGCTCGCGAGCGCGGTCGCGGTCGGTCTCGGCGTCTACGGAAACATGCACGACCCGGAGGGCACCGCCTTCAACCTGGCGGGCTTCAGCAGCACGAGCGCGGTGAAGTCGTGGCTGGCCACCGTCGCGGTGGGCTTCGCGGTCCTGCAGCTCGTCTCCGCGCTCATGCTGTACGGGCGACTGCCGGGCCCGAGCTGGTCCGGAGTACTGCACCGCTGGTCGGGCCGGATCGCGTTCCTTGTGGCGGTACCTGTCGCGGTGCACTGCCTGTACGCGCTGGGCTACCAGACATACGAACCACGCGTCTTGTGGCACTCACTCCTGGGTTGCTTCTTTTTCGGTGCATTCAGTGCCAAAATGCTGCTGCTCCGCACGGAGCGACTGCCCGGCTGGGTACTGCCCATCGTCGGCGGGCTCGTCTTCTCCGCCCTCACGGTGATCTGGCTGACCTCCGCCCTCTGGTTCTTCCGCACCTTCGGAGTGACGACATGACGGACCCCCTGACCAGCCATTCGCCGCGGCGGCGCACGGTGCTCGCGACGGGCGCGATGGGCGCGCTGCTCCTGGGCTGCAGCAAGTACGGGGACGAGAACGGCGGGGGCGACGCGGAGGAGACCCCCTCCGCGGCCCCCGCCGGCAAGAAGCTCACGAAGACCGGTGACGTACCGGTCGGCGGCGGCAAGATCTTCAAGGACGAGAAGGTCGTCGTCACCCAGCCGGAGAAGGGCGACTTCAAGGCCTTCTCGGCGGTCTGCACCCACCGGGGCTGCATCGTCGCAAAGGTCTCGGACGGCACGATCGACTGCAAGTGCCACGGCAGCAAGTTCCGCGTCGCCGACGGCTCGGTGGCCGACGGGCCGGCACCGAAGCCGCTTCCGGCGAGGCAGATCAAGGTCACGGGAGACTCGATCAGCCTCGCCTGACCCGCCCCGCCCGGCCACCCGCCCCGCCGACCACCGTCTCACCTCACGCGGCGGGCCGGCCGGTCAGTCGTCCCAGAGCGCGCCGAACGCCATCAGGTCGCCCTGGTACTCGATCCTGTCGGCCCACTCCACAGGCCATGCGTCGGCGCCGAGGTACGCCCCCGCGAAGGCGCCGGCCAGACAGGCGATCGAGTCCGAGTCACCGGAGGTACAGGCGGCGCGGCGCAGGGCCGTCACCGGCTCGTCCACGAAGAGCAGAAAACACAGCAGGCCGGTGGCGAGAGCCTCCTCGGCGATCCATCCGGCGCCGGTGGCCAGACACGGGTCCGTCTCGGGCGACGGCGACCGCAGGGCCTGCTGGAGCCTTTCCAGGGCCCCCAGGCACTCGTCCCAGCCCCGCGAGATGAAGTGCGTCGGCGTCGGGTCCTGGGCACGGGTCCACAGATCGCCGAGCCAGCGGTCGTGGTAGCGCGTCCGGTTCTCGTACGCGTACGACCGCAGCAGCCCGACAAGGCCCGTCGGCTCGGCGCCCTGCGCGAGCAGCCGTACCGCGTGCGCGGTGAGGTCGGAGGCGGCCAGCGCCGTCGGGTGGCCGTGGGTGAGAGCGGCCTGCAACTGCGCCGCGCCCGCACACTGTTCGTCGCTGAGCCCCGGGACGAGACCGAGGGGCGCCACGCGCATGTTGGCGCCGCAGCCCTTCGAACCCACCTGGCTGGCGTCCTGCCAGGGCAGGTCCTCGCGCTCCAGCTGCTCGCAGGCGACGAGGCAGGTGCGGCCGGGGGCACGGTTGTTCTCCGGTGACCGGTACCAGTCCACGAACTCCTCGCGTACGGGCCGCTCCAGCTGCTTCGGCCCGAGCAGCCCCCGGTCCATGGCTGTGCGCAGGCCCCGCGCCAGCGCCAGCGTCATCTGCGTGTCGTCGGTGACGTACGCGGGATCCGGCAGCTCCAGCTCCCGCCAGGGACCGAACGTGGCGAGGATCGACGGCACGTCGTTGAACTCGGTCGGGAAGCCGAGCGCGTCCCCGAGGGCGAGCCCGACCAGCGCGCCGGTGGCGGCCTGCTTCCTTACGGTCGTGGTCATGAGGATCGTCCTTCCGAAGACGAAGACGAAGACGAGGACGACGGCGCGGACGCCTGTACGGACGGCGGCGCGGACGGCGATTCAGCGGTAGCGGGAGAAGGGACGGCCCCTGCGGCGGG
The DNA here is from genome assembly GCF_040651415.1 of Streptomyces sp. NPDC048484. Lineage (NCBI taxonomy): Bacteria > Bacillati > Actinomycetota > Actinomycetes > Kitasatosporales > Streptomycetaceae > Streptomyces > Streptomyces sp. NPDC048484. Next base: position 35,824 of record NZ_JBEZJY010000006.1, on the reverse strand, counting down.
CGATCCCTGCGCGGATCGCAGCAGCGGCGGATGCAACACGGTGGCGACCCCGGCCCGATACAGCGCGGCGGGCTTCCCCCGGCCCCCGGTCAGCCGTGCCGCGCCCGGCACCGGTTCGACGAATCCGGGTGTGGCGAGGACCTTGCGGCGGAAGTTCGGGCGGTCGAGCGCGGTCCCCCACACCGTCTCGTAGACCTGCTGGAGTTCCCCGAGCGTGAACTCCGGAGGGCAGAACGCCGAGCCGAGGCAGGTGTACTCCAGCTTCGCGCCGACCCGTTCATGGGCGTCGGCGAGGATCCGGCCGTGGTCGAAGGCGAGCGGGCCGAGTCCGTCGTACGGCAGCCAGCGCGCGCTCGCCGCGTCCCCGCCGCCGCGTGGCTCGGGAGCGTCCGGCAGCAGCGCGGTGTACGCCACGGAGACCACCCGCATCCGGGGATCGCGGTCCGGCTCGCTGTATGTACGCAACTGCTCCAGGTGCAGCCCGGAGACGTCCGACAGACCGGTCTCCTCGGCCAGTTCGCGCCGCGCGGCCGTCCCGGCGGACTCCTCGGGCAGCACGAATCCCCCGGGCAGCGCCCAGCAGCCCGCGTACGGCTCCTGTCCGCGCTCGATCAGCAGCGCCTGGAGTACGCCCGCCCGGACCGTGAACACCGCGAGATCGACGGTGACGGCGAAGGGCTCGAAGGCGTGCTTGTCGTAGCCCTCCATGCCCCCTCCTCGTGTGGCCTCGAAGGCCGTCGGCGCACCTCGCCGGGCGACGGACGAGGACCGGGACCACCCCCGTGGGCCCTGCTCCATCGGCCGCGCCCGGCGAGGGCGTTCCCTTAATGGTCAGAACGACTATAAATTACGGACCGCACGTCCACAAGCCCCCGAACACGAATCGGCCGGCCCCGGGAAGTCCCGGAACCGGCCGATGCCGCACTGAGGAGGGCAGTGATGCCTAGGGCCGCGGCACTAGAGGCCGACCTCCGCCATCAGCATCCCGACCTCGGTGTTGGACAGCCGCCGCAGCCAGCCCGACTTCTGGTCGCCGAGGGCGATCGGCCCGAAGGACACGCGCACGAGCTTGTCGACCGGGAACCCGGCCTCGGCGAGCATGCGCCGCACGATGTGCTTGCGGCCCTCGTGCAGCGTCACCTCGACCATGTAGTTCTTGCCGGTCTGCTCGACGACCCTGAAGTGGTCCGCCTTCGCGTACCCGTCCTCCAGCTGGATGCCGTCCTTGAGCTGCTTGCCCAGGTCGCGCGGGATCGGGCCCACGATGTGCGCGAGGTAGACCTTCTTCACGCCGTACTTGGGGTGGGTCAGGCGGTGCGACAGCTCACCGTGGTTGGTGAGCAGGATGATGCCCTCGGTCTCGGTGTCGAGCCGTCCCACGTGGAAGAGCCGCGTCTCGCGGTTCGTCACGTAGTCGCCGAGGCACTGACGGCCCTCGTTGTCCTCCATGGTGGACACGACACCGGCGGGCTTGTTGAGCACGAAGAACTGGTACGACTGCGTGGCCACCGTCAGCCCGTCGACCCTGATCTCGTCGCTCTCCGGGTCGACGCGCATGCCCTGTTCCACGACGATCTCGCCGTTGACCTCGACGCGGGACTGCTCGACCAGCTCCTCGCAGGAACGACGCGAACCGTAGCCCGCGCGGGCGAGCACCTTCTGCAGGCGCTCCCCCTCCTGCTCGGCACCCGGGAAGGTCTTGACCGTCTTGACGTCGGGCTTGCCCGCGTACCGGTCCCTGTTGCGCTCCTCGGTACGCGTCTCGTACTCACGGGAGCGCGCGTTCTCGGTCCGGCCACCGCGCTGCTGGCCCTGCTTGGGGCCGCCCTTGGCACCGCCACGGGCGGAGCTGCCGCGCCCGGACTTCGCACCCTCGTGGGTGGCGCCGGGGCCTACGTCGTAGCGGCGCTCCTCGGGGCGGGGCTTGCTGGGGCGCTTCGGCCTGTCGTCGGGCCCTCCCGCGCCGTTCTGCTGGGAGCCGCTGCCGGCGGTCCCCCGTGAGTTGTATCCGCTGCCGGAGGTACGGGGGCCACCGCCACCGCTGCCGGAGCTGCGGGGGCCACCGCCACCGGAGCCACGAGAGCCACCGCCACCGCCACCGGACCCGCGAGGGTTACCGCCACCGCTGCCGGAGCTGCGGGGGTTGCCGCCTCCGCCGCCGGAGCCGCGAGAGCTACCGCCCCCGCCGCCGGAGCTGCGGGGGTTGCCGCCTCCGCCGCCGGAGCCGCGAGAGCTACCGCCCCCGCCGGTCCCGCGGGGGTTGCCGCGCCCGCCGCTGTTCCTGCCGCTGCCACTGCCACTGCTTCGCATCAAAGTTCCGTCGTCGTCGTGTCGTCTGCATCTGGGTCCGGCGCATCCGGATCGAACGACGGGACCCCTTCCAGCGTCTCTGCCTCGATCGCGTCCGCCTCCGGAAGGAAGGGCGCGAGCTCCGGGAGCTCGTCCAGGCCGCGCAGGCCCATTCGCTCCAGGAAGTAGTTCGTCGTCCTGTACAGGATCGCACCTGTTTCGGGTTCCGCGCCCGCCTCCTGGACCAGACCCCTCTGGAGGAGGGTGCGCATCACGCCGTCACAGTTCACTCCGCGGACCGCCGAAACCCGGGAACGGCTGACCGGCTGACGGTACGCGACCACGGCGAGGGTCTCCAGCGCCGCCTGCGTGAGCCGGGCGTGCTGTCCGTCCAGGACGAACCGCTCGACGGCCGCCGCGTACGCCGGCCGGCTGTAGAACCGCCAGCCACCGGCGACGATCCGCAGCTCGAAGCCGCGTCCCTGGACGGTGTACTCGTCGGCCAGCGCGCGGAGCGCGTCCGCGATCTGCCGCCTGGGCCGCTCCAGGATCTTCGCGAGGTGCTCCTCGGTCGCGGGCTCGTCCACGACCATGAGGACGGCCTCCAGCGCGGGCCGGAGGTCGAGATCCGCAACTCCGCGTTCCCCTGCCGGGGCCTCGGTGGTGTCCTCGATCACACCTTCTCCTCCTTGACCGGCTCGGGCGGCCTGTCGAATTCGTCCGTCACCGTCGGCTGCGCATCACCCTCCCCGCCCGTCCAGCGCACCACCAGGTCCCCCAGAGCCTCCTCCTGGTCCAGAGAGACCGCCTTCTCCCGGTAGAGCTCCAGAAGGGCCAGGAAACGCGCCACGACGGTGAGGGTGTCGTCGATGCCCTCGACGAGCACGCGGAAACTGGCCTCGCCGAGTTCCCGCAGCCGCGCCACCATGATCGCGGCCTGCTCCTGCACGCTCACGAGCGGCGCGTGGATGTGGTCCACGTATATCTGGGGCTTCGGCTTCGGCTGCATCGCCTTCACGGCCAGCCTGGCGAATCCTTCCGCCCCGATGCTGATGACGACTTCGGGCAGCAGCTCGGCGTGGTGCGCCTCCAGCCCGACGGTACGGGGGTAACGCCGCGCCTCGTCGTCGAGGCGGCGGTTGAAGATGTCGGCGATCTGCTTGTACGCGCGGTACTGCAGCAGCCGGGCGAAGAGCAGGTCGCGGGCCTCCAGGAGCGCCAGGTCGGCCTCGTCCTCGACCTCGGCGGAGGGCAGCAGCCGGGCGGCCTTCAGATCGAGCAGCGTCGCCGCGACGACCAGGAACTCGGTCGTCTGATCGAGGTCCCAGTCCGGTCCCATGGCCCGGATGTGCGCCATGAACTCATCGGTGACCTTGGACAGAGCCACTTCGGTGACATCCATTTTGTGCTTGGAGATCAGCTGGAGCAGCAGGTCGAAGGGCCCCTCGAAGTTCGGGAGCCGGACTTTGAAGACCCCGTCCCCGGGGCCGTCGTCCCCCGGGCCGTGGTCCCCGGGTCCGTCGTCCCCCGGGCCGTCGGCCTCGGCGGCAACCGGTTCGGCCACTGAGGCGACCGGTTCGGTCTCCGCAGGCGGCAGAGCCCCGGCCACAGGCTCGGGCGGGGCCTCACCCCCGGGACCCCGCCCCAGCACACGCCGCCGGCCACCGGACCCGCCGGAGGCGGGGACAGAGGCCGGGACAGAGCCAGAAACGGGGACGTCGTTCGAGGTCATAGCCGTCGCAGGCTACCCCTACCGCCCGCGCAGCCGTCGTACGAGAATGCTCGCGTCCCCGCGGGATTCGAGATCCGCGAGGACCACGGCGACCGCCTCACGCACGATCCGACCGCGGTCGACCGCGAGCCCGTGCTCCCCGCGGAGCACCAGCCGGGCATGCTCCAGGTCGATGAGCTCCTCGGCGGACACGTACACCGTGATCTTCTCGTCGTGCCGCTCGCGCCCGCTGGGCCGCCGCCCGGGGGCCCGTCCGCGCTTGCGGGACTGCGCCCCGGCAGAACCTTCCTGCGGCCCCTGACGTCGCCCGGAAGGGTCCGCCGTGACGGCGCCCCGGCTGCGGGACTCCCCGTCGGCGGAGCCGGCGTCGGCCGCGACGTGTTCGTCGCCCTCACCGTCGCCGCCCCGCACGGGCACCGACTGCGGCGCGTCCTCCCCGGCGGCGGGGTCGCTCTCGCCCGCCGGAGCGGGCACCCGCGCCTCGCCGTTGGCCTGACGCCTGGGGCTCGACGACTGAAGTGCCATTCCCCCGGTCGTACGGAACAGTTCGTCGGCCCCCGGCAGACTCACTCGGCGTGACACCGGGCGAGCACCTCCCTGGCGAGCTGACGGTAGGCGGCGGCGCCTACGGAGTTGGAGGCGTACGTCGTGATCGGCTCACCGGCGACGGTGGTCTCCGGGAAGCGGACGGTACGGCCGATCACCGTGTGGTAGACGTGATCGTCGAACGCCTCGACCACGCGCGCGAGCACCTCACGGCTGTGCACGGTCCGCGAGTCGTACATCGTGGCGAGGATGCCGTCGAGCTCCAGCTCGGGGTTGAGCCGCTCCTGGACCTTCTCGATGGTCTCGGTGAGCAGCGCGACACCGCGCAGCGCGAAGAACTCGCACTCCAGTGGCACTATCACCTTGTGAGCGGCCGTCAGCGCGTTCACGGTGAGCAGGCCCAGTGAGGGCTGACAGTCGATCACGATGTAGTCGTAGTCGGCCATCAGCGGCTTCAGGGCACGCTGCAGAGTGGACTCGCGGGCGACCTCGCTCACCAGCTGAACCTCGGCGGCGGACAGGTCGATGTTGCTGGGCAGCAGGTCCATGTTCGGAACCGCGGTCTTCAGGAGCACCTCGTCGGCCGCCATGCCCCGCTCCATGAGCAGGTTGTAGACCGTGAGGTCGAGCTCCATCGGGTTGACGCCGAGGCCCACGGACAGCGCGCCCTGCGGGTCGAAGTCGACGAGCAGGACCCGGCGTCCGTACTCCGCGAGCGCGGCACCCAGGTTGATGGTCGACGTCGTCTTGCCGACGCCGCCCTTCTGGTTGCACATCGCGATGATCTTCGCGGGGCCGTGATCGGTCAGCGGGCCCGGGATCGGGAAGTACGGCAGCGTGCGCCCGGTCGGGCCGACGCGCTCACGGCGCTGACGCGCCGCGTCGGGCGCGAGCGTGGCCGCGTACTCCGGATCGGGCTCGTACTCGGCATCGGGGTCGTAGAAGTGCCCCTCGGGCAGGTCGTCGTAGTCGGCGAAGTGGGTGCGGTTCTCGCCACTTCCGTTGCCGGCCATGGCGTTCACGTGATGGCCATCCATGCTCTGGTGTGCGGGCTGAGTCGTCCGCGAGGGGTGGTGACTCTGGTGGGCTGCGAAGGTGCGCACAGCAACGGAGCCGACAGCCTCGAGCCCCGTGGGCCTTGAGCCTTGCGCAGGCATTCCTGGTTGACCACCCCCGGGAGTAAATGTCGACTCATTCACAAGTCGTCTTACCTCCTTGGTGACCAGGAAACTTCTAGATAGGTCAGCGTGGCAACATGCCGACGGTTGGCGACTCTATGGCGTGTCACCGCTCCGCAGCAACACAATCCGCCGGACCCGGCTCGATGTGTCGGCGACGGAACACCCCCCTGTCAAGGGCGTAAGGGCGTCGCACGGCAGGTTTCAAGGGTGTGCGAAACGGTTCAAGGGTTACGTTCGAGGCGAGTTGAACGAGTCTCGCAAAGTGACTCGACACACATCCGGCCGGCCCTCGCGGAGCAAGGTCCGGCCGTACGCGCGTTGTTGACGACCTGTGTTGACGTATCGCCTTTTGTCGGTGGAGAAGTCGGCCCACGAGCCGGGACGAACCGGGCCGGAGGTCAGCCGAGCAGGGTCTCCAGCTCGGCGCGCTCCAGGCCGTGGGCCTCCGCGACCTCACGGTGGACGACCTTGCCGTCATGGGTGTTGAGGCCCTTGGCGAGCGCGGGATCACGGCGCAGCGCCTCGACCCAGCCGCGGTTCGCGAGTTCCACGATGTACGGCAGCGTGGCGTTGGTGAGCGCGTACGTCGACGTGTTGGGCACCGCGCCCGGCATGTTGGCGACGCAGTAGAAGACCGAGTTGTGGACCGGGAAGGTCGGCTCCGCGTGGGTGGTCGGACGTGCGTCCTCGAAGCAGCCACCCTGGTCGATCGCGATGTCGACAAGGACACTTCCAGGCTTCATTCGTGAAACGAGCTCGTTGGTGACCAGCTTCGGGGCCTTCGCGCCGGGGATGAGCACGGCGCCGATGACGAGGTCCGCCCCGAGGCAGGCCTTCTCGAGTTCGAAGGCGTTGGAGACGACGGTCTGGATCTTCGTGCCGAACAGCCTGTCGGCTTCCTTGAGCTTGTTGATGTCGCGGTCGAGCAGGGTCACGTGGAAGCCCATGCCGATGGCGATCTGCGCCGCGTTCCAGCCGGAGACCCCGCCGCCGATGACCACGGCCCGGCCGGCCAGTACGCCCGGGACGCCGCCGGGCAGGACGCCGCGGCCGCCGTTGGCGCGCATCAGGTGGTAGGCACCGACCTGCGGGGCGAGGCGGCCCGCGACCTCGGACATCGGGGCGAGCAGCGGCAGCCCGCGGCCGGGCAGCTCGACCGTTTCGTATGCGATCGCCGTGGTGCCGGACTCCAGGAGCGCGTCCGTGCACTCCTGGGACGCGGCCAGGTGCAGGTAGGTGAAGAGCGTCTGGTCCTTGCGGAGGCGGTGGTACTCCTCGGCGATGGGCTCCTTGACCTTCAGCAGCAGGTCGGCGGTGGCCCAGACCTCATCGGCGGTGGCGATGATCCGCGCCCCGGCGGCGACGAACTCGTCGTCCGTGATCGAGGAGCCGACGCCGGCGTGCCGCTCGATGAGGACCTGGTGGCCGTGGCGCACCAGCTCGTGCACGCCGGCGGGGGTGATGGCCACCCGGAACTCGTTGTTCTTGACCTCGCGGGGGATGCCGACCTTCACGTCGATCACGGTTCCTTGGCTCAGAAGGGATGCAGAGGGGATCTGGGGCAGGCAGCGCAAGACATGACGATGCCTGACATACCCAGAGGCACGGGAGCACACCGGGAATCACCACGAAAGGACGCGGCGGAGCCAGTCTAATGAAGGGATTCTCTCTGTCTAGCCTTTCAATGCATCAATCTTCTTCAGATGCACTGCGGATTTCGCAGGTGTTGCGGTCTCGTTCCCTGGTTGATGCGCTCTCCGGGAGCTCGTCACCCAGCATTCCTTCGGCCGCGGACCGGTGCACCCGGGCAGCCGTGGGGTCTCCCAGCCGGTCGAGCGTGTCGGCGAGCCGGAGCTGCAGCGCGGCCTGCAACCGGACGTCGTCGGCGCGGCGCGCCCACTCGACCGCCTCGTGGCAGGTGGCGAGGGACTCCTCCGGCCGGCCCGCGTACTCCTGCACCCGCGCCATCTCGCTCAACGCCCTTGCCTGGCCCGCCACGTCACCGGTCCTGCGGTGCCCGGTGACCGCGGAGCGCCAGTTGCGCAGCGCCTCGCCGTAGCGGCCCGCGTAGGTGTGCGCGGCCGCGATCCGGCCGTGCAGCCGGGCCGCGTCGGCGCGTTCGTCGCGGGCGAGCCGCTGGGCGAGCGCCCGCCCGTACCAGTCGGCGGCCCGGTCGTAGTCCCCGAGCTCCTGGTGGGCGCCGCCCACGGATTCCATCGCGCGGCCGGACGCGTACGGGTCGTTCGCCTCGCGCCCGGCGTCCAGAGCCGCCCGGTAGCGGGCCAGCGCGTCCGTCGTACGGCCGGTCTGGGCGTCCAGGTCGCCGAGGTTCAGCAGCGCCGCGGCCTTCTCGCGGGGCAGGTTCCGGCGCTCGGCGACGTCCAGGACGAGCCGGTGGATGCCGTACAGCTCGGGCGCCGCGGCCTGCGTACCGACATGGGCGACCATCGCTCTGATCAGCGCGGCCATGAGGCGGCGGGCCAGGGTGTCCAGCTCCCCGTCGGCGACCGCGAGCCGGGCGGCGGCCAGCAGCGCGGGCTGTCGGATGCGCAGCCAGTCGGCGGCCGCGCGGGGGTTCGGAAAACGCAGCGCGCGGGGCATCCCGGCGAGTTTCTCGCGGGCGGGCGAGCTGTCGGTCTCGGTGATCGCCCGGCAGGAGGCCAGGAGCCGCACGGTCCGCTCCAGCATTCGGGCGCGGGCCAGCTGGAGCTCGGCCGGACGGTCCTCGGCACCGGTGAGCGAGCGCAGCAGCGGCAGCAGACAGCCGGGCACCTCGTACTGCGGAAGCGGCGATTCCACGGTCCGTACGAGACCGAGCCGGGTGAAGTCGTCCAGGGCGGTGCGGGCGGAGCCGACCGAGCAGCCGGCGAGCGCGGACGCGGTGTGCGGATCCACGAGCCCCGCGGGGGCGAGCGAGAGAAGTCGCAGTATCCGCGCGGCGGCCGACGGCAGGGCGGCGTACGTGAGCCGGAAGACCCGCTCCAGGATCGGGCCGTCGTCAGCGTCGGTGCGCAGTTGTTTGGCGAGGTCGGCGACGGCCGACTTGGGACGGTGGGCCAGCCAGGCTCCGGCGAGGACGAGCGCCGCGGGCTGGTTCGCGCAGAGCTCCACGAGTCCTTCCGCGGCACGCGGGTCCACGGTGATGCGTACGGAGCCGGTGTACCGGTCGAGGAGATCGAGGGCGGACTTGGTGTCCATGCCGCCGAGAGTGCAGGGGCGGACGTCCGGGATCCCGGTCAGGGGCCCGCCGGAGACGGCGACGACGAGGCAGTCGGGCGTCTGTGGGAGGAGCGCGTCCACCTGTCCGGCGTCCGCCACGTCGTCGAGCAGGAGCACTGTCCGGCGGGTGGCGAGCGCCTCGCGCAGCCGCTCGGAGAGGTCGTCCTCGTCCGCTCCGGCCGGGGCGGCCAGTTCGAGCGCGGTGAGCAGGTCACGGGCGGTGCGTTCGGTCGGTACGGGCGTGCCGTCGGGTTCGGCGAGCCGGGCCCGCAGGACACCGTCCGGGTAACTGTCAGCTACCTGCCGTACGAGTTCCTCGGCGAGTGCGGTGCGCCCGGATCCGGGCCTGCCGGCGATGAGCAGCACGCGCGCGCGTGGCGCTTTCCGCCCGGCGAGGGTGTCGAGCCCGGCACGCTCGATGTCGGCGCGGAGTTCCTTCAACTCTCTTGTGCGGCCGAGGAACTGACTTTCCGTGGGAGCGGACTCGGCAGCCGGGCGCCGCCCTTCGTCCGACACCGTCGTGCCACCGGCGTCCACCGCCTGGTCCGTCACGGGGCCACACTCCCGTCCCACTGCGCGCGCAAGCCCGCCGGGACTCCGGACGGGGCGTTTTCAGAGCCTAGTTCACGCTCTGCGACGATCCGTGCGGAGCGCGGCGGGCACATCCCCCGATCGGATCAGGCGATCGTCACATCAGTGGGCCGACTGCGCGCACGGGAGTGGGCCCGGGGTGGGTCGGAAGTGGGTCACGCCTCGAACGGACGCGCGGGCCACGGGGCCTCGGCGGGGCGCAGGGCGTCCAGGCCTTCGCCGTTACGGGCGGCGGTCAGCGCGAGGACGCCCACGACGAGGCAGTTGTTGTGCAGCTCGCCCGCGAGAACACCCCGTACGAGTTCGTCGACCGGGACGCGGGAGAGCTCCATGTCGGCCTCCTCGTCCTCGACCTCGAAGCGCTGCCCCTCGGCCTCGGAGAGATCACGGGCGAGGAAGACACGGACGGCTTCGTCGCAGCCGCCGGGCGTGGTGTACACGTCGGTGAGCACGCGCCAGTCCCCGGCCTTGACGTGGGCCTCTTCGTAGAGCTCGCGCTGCGCGGCGTGCAGCGGGTTCTCGCCCGGGATGTCGAGCAGGCCGGCCGGGATCTCCCAGAGCTTGTGGCGCACGGGGTGCCGGTACTGGCGGATGACCAGGGCACGGCCCTCGTCGTCGAGGGCGAGGACGGCCACCGAACCGGGGTGCACCTGGTAGTCGCGGCGGACGACCGATCCGTCGGGCATGACCACGTCGTCGGTGCGTACGGAGGTCTTGTTGCCCACGAACGGGGTCCCGGTCGTCCTGACCTCCCATTCCTCGGCAGTGTCCTTGATGGTCATGTCGACTTGTCCTCCCACACGCACGAACCTGCGCCGCAACAGAGATACCCACACGGCGAAAACCGGGGCACGCGCCCCAAAAGACGCGTACCCCGGCCACCGTACAACCCTCGTACTACTTGGCCTTGCGCGCTTCTTCCTGCCGCGCGACAGCCGCCTTGACCAGGCCCGCGAAGAGCGGGTGCGGCCGGGTCGGGCGCGAGCGGAGCTCGGGGTGCGCCTGGGTCGCGACCAGGAACGGGTGGATGTCGCGCGGGTACTCCAGGTACTCCACGAGCTTGCCGTCCGGGGAGGTGCCGGAGAACTGCAGACCGGCCTTCTTCTCCAGCTCGGCGCGGTAGGAGTTGTTCACCTCGTAGCGGTGGCGGTGCCGCTCCTCGACGTACTCCTTGCCGTCGTAGACCTCGCGCACGAGGGAACCCTCGGCGAGCTTGGCGGGATACATGCCGAGGCGCATCGTGCCGCCCATGTCGCCGTCGCCCGCGACGATGTCCAGCTGCTCGGCCATGGTGGAGATGACCGGGTGGCCGGTGGCGGGGTCGAACTCGGTCGAGTTGGCGTCGGCGATGCCCGCGAGGTTGCGCGCGGCCTCGATCACGATGCACTGCAGGCCCAGGCACAGGCCGAGCAGCGGGATGGTGTTCTCCCGGGCGTACTGGATGGCGCCGACCTTGCCGGACACGCCGCGGTCGCCGAAGCCGCCGGGGATGCAGATCGCGTCGACGTCACCGAGCTGCTCGGCGGCTCCCGCGGGGGTCTTGCAGTCGTCCGAGGCGACCCACTTGATCTTCACCCGGGCCTTGTTGGCGAAACCGCCGGCGCGCAGGGCCTCGGTGACCGACAGATAGGCGTCGGGCAGGTCGATGTACTTGCCGACCAGTGCGAGGTTGATCTCGTGCAGCGGGCGGTGGACGCGGTCGAGCAGGTCGTCCCAGGTCGTCCAGTCCACGTCGCGGAACGGCAGGTCCAGCTTGCGGACCACGTACGCGTCGAGGCCCTCGGTGTGCAGGACCTTCGGGATGTCGTAGATCGAGCGGGCGTCGGGGCAGGCGACCACGGCCGCCTCGTCGACGTCGCACATCAGCGAGATCTTGCGCTTGATCGCGGTGGGCACCTCGCGGTCGGCGCGCAGCACGATCGCGTCCGGCTGAATACCGATGTTGCGCAATGCCGCAACCGAGTGCTGGGTCGGCTTCGTCTTCAGCTCCCCGGAGGGGCCGATGTACGGGAGGAGCGAGATGTGAACGACGAACACGTTGTCGCGGCCGACCTCGTGACGCACCTGACGGACGGTCTCCAGGAACGGCAGCGACTCGATGTCGCCGACCGTGCCGCCGACCTCCGTGATGACGACGTCGACGTCGTCGGTGGCCATACGGCGGATACGGTGCTTGATCTCGTTCGTGATGTGGGGGATGACCTGCACGGTGTCGCCGAGGTATTCGCCGCGCCGCTCCTTGGCGATGACCGTGGAGTAGACCTGCCCGGTGGTCACGTTGGCCGAGCCGTCCAGATCGACGTCGAGGAAGCGCTCGTAGTGACCGATGTCGAGGTCGGTCTCGGCCCCGTCGTTGGTGACGAACACCTCACCGTGCTGGAAGGGGTTCATCGTGCCGGGGTCGACGTTCAGATAGGGGTCGAGCTTCTGCATGGTGACCCGCAGACCCCGTGCCTTGAGCAGCGCGCCCAGGCTGGAGGCGGTCAGGCCCTTACCGAGGGAGGAGGCGACACCCCCGGTGACGAAAAGGTGCTTGGTCGTCGTGGCGGTGCTGCTTCGGAAAGCAGCGGGCGGCATGGCCAAGAGGGGGCTCCCGTGGTCGCGGTCTCAGTTGCGGTACGGCTGCCCGGCCCGGAGGATTCCGGAGGCGCCGTCGCTGCGGTTCGGGGGCCCCTTTTCCTGCTGGAGCGTCCACCGGTCCACGGGCTACCAGGGTATCAGCGACGCGACGAGGCCGCTTCCGGCCACGCTCCGCACACGGGTCGACACGCACCACACTCGTGCTCACTCGTTCGGCTCAGACGGGTTGCCGGGAGGGGCGCGCGGATCATCAGCGTGCGTCGTATCCTGCTCCAACACTCGTTGCCGAGCCAGGCCGGCAAACGGCACCACCCCGCCGGTATTCCTGGACCAAGTGCTCGTCAATTCGCCTCGCGAAGACATTCGCTGCAACCATTGACATGCGTGACACGCGACAACTGACGTCCCGCAACGACGCTTTACCAATGATCCTCTGACCGCAAGCGCGACCGCCCCCAGGGGCGACGTGGCCGTTCGACTGGAGTTGCACGTGGCCGGGCGCATCGAAGACTACGCACTTATCGGAGACATGCAGACGGCCGCGCTGGTCTGCAGGGACGGCACGGTGGACTGGCTGTGCCTCCCCCGCTTCGACTCCCACGCCGTCTTCGCGGGACTGCTCGGCACGGAGGAGCACGGGTTCTGGCGGCTGGGTCCCGCGCACGCCGCCGACGCCGAACCGCCGACGGCGGTCCGCCGCCACTACCGCGGAGACTCGCTGATCCTCGAATCCGAGTGGGACACCTCACGCGGCACGGTCCGCGTGACCGATTTCATGCCCCCGCGTGACGGCGCTCCCCAGCTGATCCGGATCGTGGAGGGCGTCACGGGCCGCGTCCCGATGCGCTCCGCGCTGCGGATGCGCTTCTCATACGGGCGTGTGGTGCCGTGGGTGCACAAGCACGAGGGGCGGACCGTGGCCGTCGCCGGGCCCGACTCCGTGTGGTTCGACACCGAGTGCGAGACCTACGGCAAGGCCCTCACGACGTACTCGGACTTCACGGTCGCGCCGGGTGAGCGGATCGCGTTCACCATTTCCTGGGAGCCTTCTCACAAACAGCCGCCCGCGCTCCCCGAGCCGGAGCAGTCCCTGGACGCCACCGAGGAGTTCTGGCGCGACTGGGTGGCGCAGTGCACCTACCACGGGCCGTACCGCGAGGCCGTGGTCCGCTCGCTGATCACGCTGAAGGCGCTCACGTACGGGCCGACGGGCGGCATCGTGGCCGCCCCCACCACCTCCCTCCCGGAGGAGATCGGCGGGGTCCGCAACTGGGACTACCGCTACACGTGGCTGCGTGACGCGGCGATCACGCTGTCGTCGCTGCTGCGCACCGGCTACCGCGAGGAGGCACGCGCCTGGCGCGAGTGGCTGCTGCGCGCGGTCGCGGGCGACCCCGAGAACCTGCAGATCATGTACGGCATCGCGGGCGAGCGCGAGCTGGGCGAGGCGGAGCTCGACTGGCTGCCGGGATACGAGAACTCCGGCCCCGTACGCGTCGGGAACGGCGCCGCGAACCAGCTCCAGCTGGACGTGTACGGCGAGGTGACCGAGGCCCTGCACCTGGCCCACATGACGGGCCTGGCGCGCAACGACTACGCCTCGCTCCTCCAGCTCAAGCTGATCCGCTACCTGGAGGACCACTGGGACGAGCCGGACGAGGGGATCTGGGAGGTGCGCGGCCCGCGCCGCCACTTCGTCCACTCGAAGGTGATGGCCTGGGTCGCCGTCGACCGCACGATCAAGCTCATCGAGTCCGGGGACGCGGACGGCCCGCTGGAGAAGTGGCGCGAGCTGCGCGACGACATCCACCGGGACGTGTGTGAGAAGGGGTACGACAAGGAGCGCAACACCTTCACGCAGTCGTACGGCTCGAAGGAGCTGGACGCCTCGCTGCTGCTGATCCCGCAGATGGGCTTCCTGCCTCCGGACGACAAGCGCGTGATCGGCACGATCGAGGCCATCCAGCGCGAGCTGTCCACCACGGACGGCTTCATCCTGCGCTACCCCACCTCCGGTGAGGACGCGGGCGTGGACGGCCTGGCGGGCGACGAGGGCGCGTTCCTGGCCTGCTCGTTCTGGATGGCGGACGACCTCGCGATGATCGGCCGGGTGGACGAGGCCCGCAAGCTCTTCGAGAAGCTGCTGGCCCTGCGCAACGACCTGGGTCTCCTCGCGGAGGAGTGGGACCCGGTTCTGCAGCGCCAGGTCGGCAACTTCCCGCAGGCGTTCAGCCACGTGCCGCTGATCGACACGGCCCTGCGCCTGACGGCGTCCGGGGCGTACGGCGGCTGAGGCTGCGCGCGGGGCGCCCTCGCGCGGCCTGTCGAGCGCGTCACGGCAGGTGACGGACGAGGTAGCGTCCGGTCATGGACAGCCGTATCGACAGGCCGGACACGCCCGGTGGCGGGATCACCGTGCAGCGTGCCCTGGAGCTGCCCGGGCTGCGCGGCGGCCTGCCGGAGATCCTGGCGGGCGCCGACCGGCTGGGCCGTACCGTGCGCTGGGTGCACGCGGGCGAGGTGCCGAACATCGCCTCGCTGCTCAAGGGCGGCGAACTGCTCCTGACCACCGGATACGGTCTTGGCACCCGCCCCGCCGACCAGCGCGCGTTCGTCCGCACCCTCGCCGAGCGCGGCATCGCGGCCCTGGTCGTGGAGTTGGGGCCGCGCTTCACGAGGCTGCCCGCCGCGCTCGTGGAGACGGCCCGCGCGGCCGGTCTGCCGCTGGTGCAGCTGCACCGTGAGGTGGCGTTCGTGACGGTCACGGAGGAAGTGCACACCGAGATCGTCAACGGCCACTACGCACTGCTCCAGCGCGCCGAGGAGGTGCACCGGCGCTGCACCCGGGCCCTGCTCGGCGGAGGCGGCATCCCGCAGGTCCTCGGCATCCTGGCCGACTTCAGCGGCAACCCGGTCTTCCTGGAGACCCCGGACGGACAGCTCCTTTACGCCGCCGGGACCGGCCCCGCGAACGCCGACCCGCTCCAGGTGTGGGAGGGGCTGCGCGGCCGGCACAAGGACGGTCCGCCCGCCGGTTCGGTCCTCGTGGACGTACCCGGCGGCGGTCCGGACGGCAGCCCCGGATCCGTCCGGGCCCGGCTCGTCATCCTCCCCGTGAACACCCCGCTCGCTCCCGTGCACCGGATCGCGGCGGACCGGGCGGCGGGTGTCGTCGCCGTGGTCCTGATGCAGGATCGCCAGGAGGAGGAGCTGGCGGCCCGCGGCCGCGGCGACTTCCTCACCGACCTCGCCGAGGGCCGTGTCGCGGCCGAGGACGCGCCCGCGCAGGCCCGTGTCCTCGGCTTCAAGCCCGGCGGGCATCCGCTGCTGCCGGTCGTCATGCGCCTCGCCGACGGGCTGTCCCCCGGCGGCGGCTGGGCCGTGCTGGCACGGGCGGTCGCCGAGGAGCTGGCCTCGGTGGGCGTACCGGTCCTGCTGGGCGTACGCCCCGTGGAGGGCCGGGTACCGCTGCTGGTGGGGCTGCGCGCCGAGTCCGAACGGCCGGCGGTCGCGGACCGGGTCGCCGCGGCGCTGCGGGCAGGCGTGGAGCGGGCGGGAATGCAGCGGCCGGGAGCGCAGCCGCCGGTCGTGGTGGTCGGCATGGCGGGCGGCTGGGCGGCCGCGTCGGCGGGCCTTCGGCATGCTGCCGAGACGGCCACGGCCGCCCAGGGCCTGTCCGACCGGCCCTGGTACGACGCACGGCGCCTGGACATCGACCTGCTGCTGTGGCGCCTGCGGGACCATCCGGACCTGGCCGCTTTCGTGGACCGCGCGATCGGCCCACTCCGCGACCACGACAACCGCTCCAGGCCGCCGCTGCTGCCCACCCTGGAGACGTATCTGGCGCACGCGGGCCGCAAGGCGGAGACCGCACGCGAGCTGCACCTCAACCGGCAGACGCTCTACAACCGGCTCGCTCGGATCGGGGAGCTGCTCGGGACGGACCTCGACGATCCGCAGACGGTGCTGGCGCTGAGCCTCGCGCTGCGGGCCCGCAGACTCGTCCCGTGACCGGGTATTCGCCCCGTGACGTGCCACTCGTCCCGTGACCTGCCGCGCCCGGCCCTCGGGCCTACGGAAGCGGCAGGGGCCTGGTCAGTTCGTCGTACACGCTGAGGACCTGGGCCACCGTCTCGTCCTCGGTCGGCCAGGTGGCCGCCTGGCGCGTTCCCCTGTCCTTCAGCCGCTCACACCGGTCAGGGTCGGCGAGCAGGCCGACGACGGCTTCGGCGAGCGCTCGGGAGTCGCCGTACGGTACGACCTCGGCCGCGTCACCGACGAGTTCGGGGACGCCCCCGGTGGCGGCCGCGACCAGGGGCACGCGCGCGTGCAGGGCCTCCTGGGCGAGCACGGAGCGGGATTCCGGGCTGCCGGGCAGCAGGGCGAGATCGGCGGCACCGAGCAGCTCCCCGATGTCGTCCCGCCGGCCGACGAGACGCACCGGCAGCCCTTCGCTCTCGATACGCCGCTGGAGTTCGCCACGCAGCGGCCCCTCTCCGGCGATCACGAGGAGAGGCACCGGGACGAGCCCCCGCCACGCGCGCGTGGCGTCCAGCAGCGTGTCGTACCCCCGGTGCCGGTCGAGGGAGCCCACCGCCATCAGCAGCGGCCGGTCGATCGCGCCGAGTTCGGCGCGCGCCTTGGGCCGCAGCCGGTCGGCGTCCTCACCGGCGCCGACGGGCCGGCGCCGGGCCGGCAGCGCGACCGCGGCGAGCCGCGCGTCCCGCGCGCCCCGGCTGCGGGCCCGGTCCACGAGGTCGGACGAGGATCCGAGGACCACCGACGCGGCCTTCGCCACACGCCGCTCCAGTACGCGCAGCAGACGCGCCCGCGCCCCCTCGGCGGACGGAGGGGTGTGCCAGGTGACGACGAGCGGGACACCCCGTCCGCTGAGCGCGAGCGCGGCCCGCAGTGCGGCGTGCAGACCGTGCGCGTGCACCAGGTCCGCGTCCGCGCAGGCCGCCCGCAACGCGGCCACCGAGGCCGGGTCGTTGCGCCTCGGCACAGGCACGTGGTCGGCGCCGACGCCGGTGAAGTCGTACGTGTGGTCGGCCGCGGTGGGGGCGCACACGGTGACCCGCACGCCCCGTGCGACCAGCCCTGAGGTCAGCGACCGGACATGGGCACAGCTGCCCGCACTGCCGCCGCCGAGCACCTGGACGGTACGCAGCGGCGACTGTCCGTGCGGTGAGTGGCTGCTCACGTGGCCGGGGCTCCTGGTTCGGGGTCGGGCGGTCACGAAGAAAGTACAGAAGGAACGGGCAGTGGGGGTGGACCGCTCGTCCTCCTTCCAAGGATGCCAGGGCGGGGCGGAGTTGCCGACCACCGAGGGACCACTGCGACGGAGGGTGTGCGGGCGGGATGCGGGCTCTCACTCACACGAGTGAGAGCCAAGCGATGTTCGCGGGCAGCCCGGGGCGGGTGTCGCCACGGGCAAGCCCCTGTTCACGCCCCTTGCACGCCCCTCCACCCGCCCGGCGCACACCCCGACGACCGTGCGACCCGGCAGATCCGCCCTACCCGTCCGCCCGGGCCGTCGCCAGCAGTTCCTCCGCGTGGGCCCGTGCCGTCTCCGAGTCCTCCTGGCCGGCCAGCATCCGGGACAGTTCACGGATGCGCTCCTCGCCCTCCAGGACCTTCACACCGGAGCGGGTGACCGATCCGTCGCTGGTCTTCTCCACCAGCAACTGCCGGTCGGCGAAGGCGGCCACCTGGGGCAGGTGGGTGACGACGACGACCTGCGCGGTCCTGGCGAGCCGCGCGAGCCGCCGGCCGACCTCGACGGCCGCCTTGCCACCGACACCGGCGTCGACCTCGTCGAAGAGATACGTGGGCACGGGATCCGTACCCGCGAAGACGACCTCGACCGCGAGCATGACCCGCGACAGTTCACCGCCGGACGCGCTCTTGGCGATCGGGCGCGGCGGTGCCCCCGGGTGCGGGGCGAGGAGCAGTTCGACCTCGTCCGCGCCGGTGGGCCCGTACGAGACCGGACGCCCGCCGACCTCCACACCCTCCGGGTCCTCGGTCTGCCGGATCTCGAACGACACGCGCGCGTGCGGCATGGCGAGCGAGGCCAGCTCGGCGGTCACGGCCGCGGCGAAGCGCTCGGCGGCCTCCGTACGGGCGTCCGTCAGGGCCTGCGCCAGTCCGCCCAACTCGGCCCGCAGCGCGTCCCGCTCGGCGGTGAGCTCGCCGATCCGGTCGTCGTCGCCGTCCAGCTCCAGGAGCCGCGCGACTCCCTGCTCGGCCCAGGTCAGCACGGCGGCCGTGCCCTCGCCGGACTCACCGTACTTGCGGGTCAGCACGGTGAGCGCGGCGCGCCGTTCCTCGACCGCGGCGAGCCGCAGCGGATCCGCGTCGAGGTCGTCGGCGTATCCCGCCAGCTCCCCCGCAACGTCGCCCAGCAGGATTCCGATCTCCCCGATGCGGCCTGCCAGCGCGCCGAGGGCCGCGTCGTGGGACCGTACGGCCTCCAGGGCCCGGTGCGCGCCCGCGACGAGCGTCGTGGCGTCAATGCTCTCCGGGTCCTCCGGATTGCCCGCGAGAGCGGCGTGCGCGACCGTGGCGGCCGACGCGAGCGCCTCCGCGTGCCCGAGCCGCTCGGCCTCGGTCGCGAGCTCCACGTCCTCGCCCGCCCTGGGCTCCACCGCGGCGATCTCGTCGAGCCCGAAGCGCAGCATGTCGGCTTCCTGGGCACGTTCACGCGCGCGGGTGGTGATCTGGTCCAGCTCGGTGGAGATCGCGCGCAGCCGCCGGTACGCGCCCGTGTACTTGTCGAGCGGCACGGCGACCGCGTCGCCCGCGTACCGGTCGAGGGCCTGCCGCTGTCTGGACAGCTTCAGCAGCCCCTGCTGGTCCGTCTGACCGTGCACGGCCACCAGTTCGTCGGCCAGCTCGGCGAGCACCCCCACAGGCACCGAACGCCCGCCGAGGTGCGCGCGTGAGCGGCCCTCGGCGGAAACGGTACGGCTGATGAGCAGGGTCCCGTCGTCGAGTTCCGCGCCGGCCTCCTCGGCCCGTACGACCGCCGAGGCGCCGGCGGGGACGGAGATCCGTCCCTCCACGACCGCGTTCTTCGCCCCGATCCGTACAAGGGCCGGGTCGGCACGTCCACCCAGCAGCAGGCCAAGGCTGGTGACCACCATCGTCTTGCCCGCGCCGGTCTCGCCGGTCACGGCGGTGAAGCCCGGCGACAACTCGACAACCGCGTCGTCGATGACTCCGAGCGACCGTATCCGCATCTCCTCCAACACGGACATGACCATACGAGGTTTCCCCTGCCCGGCGCGACGCCGCCCCATTCCCTGCACAAACGTCCAGGTATCCACGCTGCCCGAGGTCACTCCCCGGCGGCCACCCCGTCCGGCCGGGACGGCCGCCTCCACGAAGTCCGGAAGGCCACGAAGTCCGGAACGTCACTCGGTCCGGAACGTCACTCAGTTCGGAGCGCCCCGCCAGCCGGCCACCGGCAGCGCGAACTTGGCGACGAGCCGGTCGGTGAACGACGCGTGGTGCAGCCTGGCCAGCCGCACCGGCACCGCCCCGCGCCGGACCTCCACGCGGGCGCCGGGCGGCAGGTCGATCGTGCGGCGGCCGTCGCACCACAGGACCCCGGGCGGGATGTGCGGAAGGATCTCCACGGCCAGCACCGAGTTCGGCGAGGTCACCAGCGGCTTGGCGAACAGGGCGTGCGCGCTGATCGGCACCATGAGCAGCGCCTCGACCTCCGGCCACACCACGGGACCGCCCGCGGAGAACGCGTACGCCGTCGACCCGGTCGGCGTCGCGCAGACGATGCCGTCGCAGCCGAAGCCGGTCACGGGCCGCCCGTCGATCTCCAGCACGACTTCGAGAAGCTTCTCGGCCCCCGCCTTCTGCACGGCGGCCTCGTTGAGCGCCCAGTCCGTGTGCACGACATCACCATTGCTGTGCACGACGACGTCGACGGTCATGCGCTCCTCGACCTCGTACGCCCTCGTCACCACCCGGTCGACGACCTTGTCGAGGTCGTCGCGCTCGGCCTCCGCGAGGAAGCCGACGCGCCCGAGGTTGACGCCGAGCATCGGCACGCCGGAGGCGCGGGCGAACTCGGCGCCGCGCAGCAGCGTGCCGTCACCGCCGAGGACGATCAGCAGTTCACATCCGTCGAGGCACTCCGGAGTGGCCTCCTTGACGAGCTCCACGGTCGGTGGCAGCGGCAGGTCGGCCGCCTCCGCCGCCAGGACCCGTACGCCGAGTCCGGAGCGCAGGAGCCCCTCGACGACGAGCTCGGCACTGCGGATGGCCGCGGGCCGTCCGGTGTGGGCGAGCAGAAAAACAGTACGAGATCGGCTCTCATTCAACGCGGCCCCTCCGCCACTGCACGGTCGACGTCGGCCGGGTCCAGTGCGGGTGCCCCGGCACGCAGCCACAGAAAGTACTCGACATTCCCCGACGGCCCGGGCAGCGGACTGGCCGTCACGCCCTTCACCCCGAGCCCCAGTTCCCCCGCCCGCCGGGCCACACCGCGCACGGCGTCGGCCCGCAACTCGGCGCTGCGGACGACTCCGCCGCTCCCGAGCCGTTCCCTGCCCACCTCGAACTGCGGCTTGACCATCATCACCAGGTCGGCCTCGGACGCCGCGCACCGCACAAGGGCGGGCAGCACCAGGCCGAGCGGGATGAAGGACAAGTCACCGACAACAAGATCCACCGGCTCCCCATCGATCGCCTCCAACGTCAACTCGCGTACGTTCGTACGGTCCTTGACGGTGACGCGTTCATCACTTTGGAGAGACCACGCCAACTGCCCGTAGCCGACGTCCACGGCGAGCACCCGCGTGGCGCCCGCGCGGAGCAGCACATCGGTGAAACCGCCGGTCGAGGCTCCGGCGTCCAGAGCCCGCCGGCCCTCGACCACCAGACCGAGCGGTACGAACGCCGCAAGCGCCCCGGCGAGCTTGTGGCCGCCGCGCGAGACGTAGTCCGGGTCGTTGTCGTCCTGGGCGACCAGGATGGGAGCCGCGGTCTCCACCTGGGTGGCGGGCTTGGTCGCGAGGTTCTTGCCGACGGTGACCCGCCCGGCGGCGATCAGCTGTCCGGCGTGCTCGCGCGAGCGGGCGAGTTTGCGTCGGACCAGCTCGGCGTCGAGGCGGCGTCGTGCCACTCCTGCCACGTTCGGTTCAGCTCCTGTTGCTGTTCGGCGCCGGGGGCGTGGGAGGCCCCGGGCGGGTGTCGAGTGCGGTGAGCGCGTCGCGCAGCCCCCGGTGTACATCCTCGTACACCTCCACGTGGCCGTCGGTGGCGAGGTGGTCCGCGTCGGCCAGCCGGTCGAGCAGGGCGTCGACCGCGGCATCGCCCGTGGGCGTGCGCGGCACGTACAGGGGCGCGGACAGCGGCGCGGGGGCCGCCGGGCCGCCCGCCTCCTCGCCGAAGGGCTCCTCCTCGCCGAAGGACCCCGTATCGCGGGATTCGGCTTCCGGGCCGGTCATGGACTCGCTCATGCCCCGACGCTACCGCGAGACGCTGGGGTACCGTCGATCACGATGGCGACGATTGAGGAGTGCCGCAGCGCACTCGACGAACTCTCGGACAACATGGCGGGCGCGAACGGCGACGTACGGAACGCGACCGCGTTGGACCGCTCACTGAGCTGCCGTATCACCGACCTCGACATCACCTTCGTCGGCCGTCTCCAGGACGGCCGCATCGTGGTGCTCGACACGGTCGAGGGGCCGCCACCGGAAAAGGCCGAGATCCGGCTCACCATGACCGGTGACGACCTGGTCGCGATGGTCGGCGGTGAGCTGAACTTCGCGAAGGCCTGGGGCTCGGGCAGGGTCAAGCTCGAAGCGGGCCTGCGCGACCTGGTCCGCCTCAGAAAACTGCTCTGAACCCTGCCCGGCGAGCGAGCCCCGGCCTGTCTCTGTCAGCTCCTGTCGGTTCCTGGCCGGCCCCGGTCGGCCCCGTCAGCCCTTGGCGACGGTGAGGGGGGCGGCAGCCGTACGCGCCCTGCGCGCCGCCGGAACCACCAGCGGCGTGCCCGTCTCCGGGTCGTCGATGACCTGGCAGCGCAGTCCGAAGACCTCCTCGACCAGCCCGGCCGTGACGATGTCCGCCGGGGGCCCCTCCGCGATCACCGCCCCGTCGCGCAGGGCGATCAGGTGGGTGGCGTACCGGGCGGCGTGGTTGAGATCGTGCAGCACGGCGACCAGGGTCCGGCCCTGCTCCTCGTGGAGTTCGGCACACAGGTCGAGTACGTCGATCTGGTGCTGGATGTCGAGGAAGGTGGTCGGCTCGTCGAGCAGCAGCAGCGGGGTCTGCTGGGCGAGCGCCATGGCGATCCACACGCGCTGGCGCTGACCTCCGGAGAGCTCGTCGACGTACCGGTCGGCGAGTTCGGCGACCCCGGTCGAGGTCATGGACTCGCGTACGACCCGCTCGTCCTCGGTCGACCACTGGCGCAGCAGCCCCTGGTGCGGGTAGCGGCCGCGCCCCACGAGGTCGCCCACGGTGATCCCGTCGGGCGCGATCGACGCCTGAGGGAGCAGCCCGAGCGTCCTCGCCACCTTCTTCGCCGGCATCGACTGGATGACGTGTCCGTCGAGGAGCACCCGGCCCTGCTGCGGCTTCAGCATCCGGGACAGCGCACGCAGCAGCGTGGACTTGCCGCAGGCGTTGGGGCCGACGATCACCGTGAAGGAGTTGTCCGGTATCTCGACCGACAGCCGCTCGGCGATGACGCGCTGGTCGTAGGCAAGGGTGACGTCCTCGGCGGACAGGCGGTTCACAGTGCTCCTTCGGTGGTTCGGCCCCATACGTGTCTTGCCGTCGGCGTCGGCATCGGCGTCGGCATCGGTATCGGCGTCGGCTTTCATATCCGGCCCGCCTTCCGCTCGGTGACCAGGAGCCACAGCAGATAGACGCCGCCGAGGACTCCGGTCACCACGCCGACGGGCAGCTGGTCGGCCCCGAAGGCCCGCTGCGAGGCCCAGTCCGCAACGACCAGGAGGGTGGCGCCCATACACATCGCCGGCACCAGATTGGGTCCCGGCGAGCGGGTCAGGCGCCGTGCGAGCTGCGGCGCGGTGAGCGCGACGAAACCGACCGGGCCCGCGGCGGCGGTGGCGGACGCCGTGAGCAGCACGGCGGCCACCATGAGCACCAGCCGCGTCCGTTCCACCCGCACACCGAGCGCGTACGCCACGTCATCGCCCATCTCCAGCGTCCGCAGCGCGCGCCCGTTGGCAAGGACCAGGGGTACGAGTACGGCGCACAGGCCGAGCAGCGGCCAGACCTGGGACCAGTCACGGCCGGTGAGGGAGCCGGTCATCCAGACGATCGCGCGGGCCGCGTCGACCAGGTCGGCCTTGGTGATCAGATAGCCGTTGACGGCCGTGACGATCGCGGAGACACCGATACCGACCAGGATCAGCCGGTATCCGTGCACGCCCCTCTTCCAGGCGAGCACATAGATGGCGAGCCCGGTCAGCAGCCCGCCGACCAGCGCCCCGAGGGTGACCTGCTCGGCGGTCCCGGAGAACAGCACGATCATCACGAGCGCACCGGCCGTCGAGCCCTGCCCGAGGCCGAGCACGTCCGGACTGCCCAGCGGATTGCGGGAGATGGCCTGGAAGAGCGCGCCGCCGAGTCCGAGCGAGGCACCGACCAGGAGCCCCACCAGGACCCGCGGCAGCCGCAGTTCGTTGACGATGAACTCCTGGCCCGCGTCACCATGGCCGAACAGCGTCCTGAGGACGTCGTCGGCGGGGATCGGGAAATCGCCGGAGCCGATGAGCACGACGCTCGCGGTGAGCGCCGCCACCAACAGCAGGGCGACGACCGTGAACGCCCGGACGTCGACGCGTACCGAAATCCCGCCGCCGGTACGGACCGTCCGCCCGCGAAAGCCCCGGCCGGGAGCCGCCTGCTCGCGGTCGGCCTGCTCGTGTTCGGCCCGGTCGGGTTCGGCCTGGTTGCGTAGGGCCTGGTTGCGTAGGGCCTTCACAGCTGTGCCGTCCTCCGCCGTCGTACGAGAAAGATGAAGACCGGACCACCGAGGATCGCGGTGACGATGCCGACCTGGAGTTCCGCGGGCCGCGCGACCATACGGCCGACGACGTCGGCGCCGAGCAGCAGCACCGGCGACAGCACGGTGGCGTACGGCAGGATCCAGCGCAGATCGGGCCCGGTGAAGGACCGGACGACGTGCGGGACCATCAGCCCCACGAAGACGATCGGCCCGCAGGCGGCGGTCGCGGCCCCGCACAGCACGGTGGCGGCGGCCATGGAGAGCGCGCGGGTGCGGTTCAGATGCGCCCCGAGCGCACGGGCGGTGTCGTCGCCCATGGCCATGGCGTTCAGCGGCCGGGCGAGCGCCAGCGCGAGGACCGTACCGGCCGCGAGGAACGGCAGCACCTGCCAGACGGTGGAGTTGGTGGCCGAGGCCAGCGAACCGACCGTCCAGAAGCGCATCTTGCCGAGCGCCGCGTCGTCCATGACCATCACGGCCTGCAGATAGCCGTAGAGCGCGGCGCTGATGGCGGTCCCGGCGAGCGCGAGCCGCACCGGCGTCGCGCCCCGGCTGCCGCCGAGGAAGTAGACCAGCGCCCCGACGGTGGCCGCGCCCGCGAAGGCGAACCACACATAGCCGTCCAGCGAGGTGACGCCGAAGAAGGTCATCGCCGTGACGACCGCGGCGGACGCGCCCGCGTTGATGCCGAGCAGCCCGGGGTCGGCGAGCGGGTTGCGGGTGAGCGCCTGGAGCACGGCCCCCGCGAGGCCGAGCGCGGCCCCGACGAGCAGCCCGAGGACCGTACGCGAGAGCCGCTCGCCCACCACGACGTCGCCGTACGTGCCCGAGTCCTCGAACAGGCCGTGCCAGACCTGATCCAAGGACAGCTCTTTCGCGCCGATCGCGATGCTCGCCAGGGCGACCAGCGCCAGCACGGCGAGAGACACGAAGAGCCCAGCGGCTCGTATCGCCCGTCGGGTCGGGAGCGCGGGGGCGGTCTCCGCGCGCGGTTCGGGAGGACTGTCGACCAACACGTAGTTAGGTTAGCCTACCCTCGCAAGCAGACTCGATCCGCGTACGCGGTGACCTGCACAACCTCCCTCGCACAGCGCCCCGCGCCAAAGAGCCGACCCCCGGCCGAAGGCCCGCAGTCAAAGCCCTCCAAGGCTCGCAAAGCTCCTCAGGCTCTCAAAGCTCTTCAAAGCCCCAGCCGGGCCAGCGCCTTGCCTCCGTCCAGCTCGCACGCAGCGTCCCCGGCCGCCGTCCAGGCAGCGGCACACAGCGCGCGCAGCCCGTCCATGGGCTCGCCCTCACCGTCCAGTTCCAGCCTCTCGCCACCGGCCGTGGCCGTGTAGCCCCCGCACCGGAACCCGTCTCCCGCCTCGACGACCTCGGGCTGCCCGGTCAGCAGCCCCCGCAGATCGGCGTCGACATAAGTCGGCCGGTGCTCCGGCGGCGCGGCGAGGAGTTGCACCCCGTCGGTCACTCCGGTCAGCACGAGCAGCGAGTCCACCTCGCCGTTGAACGCGCCCTCGATGTCCGTGTCGAGCCGGTCGCCGACCACCAGCGGTCGCTCGGCCCCGGTCCGCAGGATCGTCTCGCGGTGCATCGGCGGCAACGGCTTGCCCGCCACCTGGGGTTCGGCGCCCGTGGCGATCCGTACGACCTCCACGGCGGCCCCGTTGCCCGGGGCGATGCCGCGCGCACCAGGAATCGTCAGGTCGGTGTTGGACGCGAACCACGGCACCCCGCGCGCGATGGCGTAGCAGGCCTCCGCGAAGCGTCCCCACGGCAGGTCCGGCCCACCGAATCCCTGCACGACCGCCACCGGTTCGTCGTCGGCCGACTCGACCGGCTCCAGTCCGCGCTCGCGCAACGCGACCCGCAGCCCCTCCCCGCCGATCACCAGCACGCGCGCGCCCTGGGGCACCTGCTCGCTGATCAGCCGGGCCACGGCCTGGGCCGAGGTGATGACATCCGGCGCCTCGGTCGGTACGCCCAGCTCCGTGAGGTGTTCCGCGACGCTTTCGGGCGTCCGCAGCGCGTTGTTCGTGACGTACGCCAGCCGCATCCCGCCCGTGTGGGCCGTGCCCAGCGACTCGACCGCGTGCGCGATGGCCTCCCCGCCCGCGTACACCACCCCGTCCAGGTCGAGCAGCGCCGTGTCGTACGCCTCGCTCAGGGCCCGCCCACTGCCCCCGGGCCGCGTCCTCGCGGTCTGGCTCATTACGCATCGCTCCTCGTTCGATCCCTTTCCCCGATCATCTCTCATGGCACTGACACACTTACGATGCATCAATGAACACTGCAGGTACCGCGGACGTACCGGCACGCACGGGCCTTGACCTCACCCCGTTCCGGGGCCTGCGCTACGACCCCGACCGGGTCGGCAGCCTGTCCGCCGTCACATCCCCGCCGTACGACGTGGTCGTACGGCCCGACGGTCTGCACCACCTGGAATCGGCGGACCCGTACAACATCGTCCGGCTGATCCTGCCGCAGGCCACCACACCCGACATCCGCAACGAACAGGCGGCCGGCACTCTGCACCGATGGACGGCCGAGGGCGTCCTGAGAACCGACGCGGAGCCGGGCCTGTACGTCTACGAGCAGCGCGACGACGAGGGCATGTTCCAGCGGGGCATCATCGGCGCCCTGCGCCTGTCGGAGCCGTCGGAGGGCGTGGTGCTGCCGCACGAGGACGTCATGCCGGACGTCGTCGCGGACCGCGCGGCCCTCATGCGGGCCACCTCGGCGAACCTCGAACCCCTGTTGCTGACCTACCGGGGCGACGGCCCCTCCTCCGGCACGACGGCCGTCATCGAGCGCACCGCCAAGCACCCTCCTCTGTTCTCCACCACTACGGAGGACGGCTTCAGCCATCGTCTGTGGGCCGTCACGGATCCGGCCGACCTTGCCGAGGTCCACACGGACCTGGCGTGCCGTCAGGCGCTCATCGCGGACGGTCACCACCGCTGGGCGACCTACCTGCGGGTACGCGCGGAACACCGTTCGCCCAGCCCCTGGGACTTCGGCCTGGTGCTCCTGGTGGACACCGCGCGCCACCCGCTCCGTGTCCGCGCGATCCACCGTCTCCTGCACCGCCTCCCGGTGCCCGACGCCCTCGCCGCCCTGGGCGAGTCCTTCCGCGTACGCCACCTCGACGAGCCCCTGCCCGAAGCCCTGTCGGCCCTCTCCGTAGCGGCCGCCGGCGGAAACGCCTTCCTCCTTGCGGGCGACGGCACCTTCCATCTCATCGACCGCCCCTCCCCCGGCCTCCTCGCCCGCACGATCCCGGCGGACCGTCCGGAAGCCTGGCGCACCCTCGACGCCACCGTCCTGCACGCCACGCTCCTCGACCATGTCTGGCGGATTCCGGACGTCCCGGAGCACATCGCGTACATCCACGACACCGCTGCCACGGTCGCCAAGGCGGAGCGGGACGGCGGCACGGCCGTCCTGATGCAACCGGTCCGCGAGGAGGTCGTACGCGACCTCGCGAGCCAGGGCGTCACGATGCCCCGCAAGTCGACCTCCTTCGGCCCGAAACCGGCGTCGGGCCTGGTGCTGCGCACGCTCGGCCTCTGACACGCCGCCAGGGCGGCGGCGAGGGCGGACTTCCACCGGCGTGGACACCGCCGACGCCCTCCGCTTGCGATGCCCCCGTCCGGACCACCCGGGCCGGACGGGGGCATCGCGTGCACGCGCCTGCTCGGCGGCCTGACCTCTGCGGGTCTGGCAGACCTGACCCCTGCGGGCATGGCAGACCTGACCCGTGCGGGCATGGCGGACCTGCCCCCGCGGTTCGCGCGCTGACAGCCGCTACTCCGTGCGCAGCGCCGTGGCCGTACGGACCTTGGCCGCCCAGCCCGCCGGGAGCATCGCGCCCAGCATCGCGATGGCGATGCCGGCCAGCCCCAGCAGGGCCAGCTGCCAGGGCTCGTACACCTCGAGGATCGACGGCGGCAGATCGGTACCCCCCGCGTGCCCCATCACCGGCAGCACATAGCCGTGCAGCGCGTACCCGGCCGGGACACCGATCAGGCCGCCGAGCACGCCGATCCCGGCCACCGAGGCGAGCACGAGGCTCACGGTCTGCCGCGGGGACATGCCGAGCGCCTTGCAGACGCCGATGTCATGGACGCGTTCCCGGGTGTCGAGGACTACGGAGTTGAGCACCCCGAGGCCCGCGACCGAGACCAGCATGAGGGTGAGCAGCACCGCCATCGCGTTCAGGATGAGGATCATGCTCTCCCCTTCAGAGGGGGAGTTGGCCATCACATCGCCGCCCAGCGGCTGCACCACAGCGCCCAACTTCTGCGCGTACTCGGCGGGGGAGACACCCCGCTTCACCTGGATGAGGAAGTCCTGGGACCTGGCCCCGGTGAAGGTGTCGAGGTCCATGGTGAGATGCAGGCCGTCGTCCGAGGTGTCGAAGGCCTCGCCGACGATCTTCAGGGTCTTCGTCTGCTTCTCGTAGGTCACCTGGACCGTGTCACCGATCCGGGTGCCGGTGCGCTCCAGGAAGCCGGTGGGCACCACGGCCTCCCCCGGAGCCGCGAACCAGCGCCCGGAGATCATCTCGTAGCGGCCGGACCCCGTCTCACCCTGGTAGAAGCTGGCCCGGACCGTGCCGGAGATCCCGGGCACGGTGACGTCGGCCTGCGTCAAGCCGTAGTACGAAGCGGTGCCGGGCTGCGCCTCGATGGCGGCGCGCACCTCGGCCGGGTCGGCGTTCGGAGCCGGCCGGCCGCCGGGCGGGGGCCGGCCGCCCTCCGGCCTGCCGGCGACTACGGTGACATCGGCCCGCTCCTCGGGATCCGACGCGGCGCCGACCGCGTTGAGGGACGAGGTCAGCCCCAGCGCGAAGGTCGCCGCGACCGTGCCGAAGGCCACCGCGAGGAGCAGCGCGAGCGTACGGACCGGGTGGGCGAAGGGGCTCGCGAGGCCGTACGTCACCGCCCGCGGCAGCGGCAGCCGTCCCGCCGCCCGGTGCGCCCACTGGCCGCGCCCGGTGCGTGGCGCCCGGCCGACCGCGATGGCCTCGACGGTACGCAGCCGGCCGGCCCGCAGCGCGGGGACCAGCGCCGCGACGCCGACGATGAGCATGGTGACGGCCACCACCAGGACGTCCACCCACCAGGCCACGGAGAGCGAGGCGGTGCCGTACACCGACTCGGTGTCCGCCAGCAGTGGCATGGCGAGGAGGTTGCCCAGGACGACGCCCAGCGCGATGCCGGCGCCGGCCGGGATCAACGCCTGGGCCACATAGGCCCGGACGACCTCGCGCGGGGTGAAACCGATGGCCTTGAGGATGCCGATCCGGCGCAGACCGGTGCCCACCGAGCCGCTGATCACGCTGCCGACGATGATCACCGACATGATGATGCCCAGCACACCGAAGGCGATCAGGAACGGAATGGTCGGCGCCGCGCCCTGGTCGGCGGCCCGCTTGGTGTCCAGCCAGGACTGGGTGCCCACCAGCGCCCCCGACGGTACGGCGGCGACGAGCTGCCTGCGGCCGTCGGCGATCTGCCCCTTCGTCTCCGCGGAGTCGAAGCGGTAGAGCATCTGGCTGGTCACCGGGCTGTCCTTCGAGGCCAGCGCGCTGACCTGGGCGGGCGTCGTCCAGGCGTCGGCGGTCTTACTGGCCGAGATGGCGAGGCCGACGACGGTCAGGCTCGGGCTGTTCGCGGCGTCCGAGGCCTTCAGGACCATGCCGGGCTCGAAGGCAGGTCCGGCGAAGGACGCGCTGAGCACGATCTCGCCGGGCTTCTCTGCCCAGCGGCCGGACTTCAGGTTCAGATCGTCCACCTTGCTCCGCGGACCGGTCCGTCCGACCAGGGTCAGCGGCGTCATGCGGCCGCCCCGCTCGTCCACCGGGCGGATCGTCGTGGTCGGATACGGACCCGCGCTCGCGCTGACCCCGGCCAGTTGCCCGGTCTCCTTGAGGTGCGCCGCACTCACCTCGGCCGGGTCGAACTGCGCGGTGATGTGCGCCCCGCGCTGCTCGGCGAAGGCGTGGTCGAAGGGTGCGTTCGCGGCGACCATGAGCGACCCGGCGACCACCGCCGAGGCCACGGCCATCATCGTGGCGATGGCGATCACCATGGTCTGCACCCGGCGTCGGCCCACCCCGGAGCGCACGACCCGGCCGAGGGCGCCGCTCATCGGACGGCCTGTGCGTGCGTGTCGAGCGCGAGGTGCCCGTCGACCAGGTGGATGGTGCGGCCGGCGCAGTCCTCCGCCAGTGCCAGGTCATGCGTGACCAGCACGATGGTCTGCCCGCCTCGGTGCAGATCCACCAGCAGCTCCCGTACGTCCTGGCCCGAGGCGGTGTCGAGCGCGCCGGTGGGCTCATCGGCGAGCAGCAGCGCGGGCCGGTTGACCAGCGCCCTGGCCACCGCGACCCGCTGGCGCTCGCCCCCGGACAGCCGGCCCGGATAGGCGCGGGCGTGTTTGGAGATGCCCAGCACCTCCATGAGCTCACCGGCGCGGACCGCCGTCTTCTTCCTGGCCGTCCCGGTCAGCTGGGCGGGAAGCTGGATGTTGTCGGCGACGGTGAGGTCGTCGAGGAGATTGAAGAACTGGAAGACCATGCCGATCTGCTCGCGGCGGAAGCGGGCCAGGGCGTGTTCGCTCAGCTGGTCGATCCGCCGGCCGGCCACGGTCACGGCGCCTTCGGTCGGCTTGTCCAGGCCGGCGACGAGGTTGAGCAGGGTGGACTTGCCACTGCCGGAGGGGCCGGTCACGGCGAGTGCCTCGCCCTCGGCGACACTGAGGTCGATCGGTCCGAGTGCGGGAGCGCCGGCGCTGTCGTAGCGCTTGGCCACGCCCTCCAGTTCGATCACGTGAGTCATGGAAGTTGTCCGTCCTTACGATCGGGAGAGTGCGCATGTCTCAGCCGGCCCAGCGAACGTAGGGGCGAGCGCACTTGGGGCGCGTCGTCCGCGGCACCGACATACGGTCCTCCGCGCGGAGGACCCGGCGGCGAGGTCATCCCTGCGATGTACGCCCGCGGGACGGTGCCTTGGCCAGGAAGACGGACGCGGCTCAGGGCGGAAGAGCCGCACAATGTGCTGATGGAGACGGAAGACCGGCGTCGGTGGATCGGGCAGCTGCGCGATGCGCTCCGCCCGGAGCCCAGACCTGCTCCGCTGTCACCCGGGGCAGTGCGCTTCGATGGGGTGCTGGCCGTCGTGCTGACCGGCGTCGCGCTGTTCTGGGCCGCGCGCTATCCCGACGGCGGACAGCTCGTCCGGATCGACCAGGATGCATTCTCGCCTCCGGGACCTGGGCACCGCATCGTGGTGCGGGAGGCAGAGCACTCGTCAGCGATCTGGCCCTTCGTCGTGCTCTCGACGCTGCCGCTGGCGGCCCGGCGCCGGTATCCGCTCGCGGCCTTCGCCGTGGTGATGTGCGCGACCCTGGTCATGGTCGACGACGCCTCCTGGATAAACGTGGTGACCTGCGTCATCGGCGCGTACAGCGCCGTCGTCCACAGCCGCTACCGGGTGCGGGCGATGGCCGGACTGGTCATCGCCGCTGTGCTGGCCGGCCTCACGTTCCGGGAGACGGAGCCCATACTGCCGGGCTGGTCGAGCCCGGCAGTCGTACTGCTGATCGCCGGAGTGGGGGCCAGCCTCGTCCGGTTCTGGCAGCGGCAGCTGAGTGCGAGCCAGGACCGCTACTCGCAGCTGCAACAGGCCCAGGAAGAGGCCACAGGCCGGGCCGTCGAGGAGGAACGCTCCCGGATAGCCGCCGAGTTGCACGACGTCGTGACACACAATGTGAGCGTGATGGTGATTCAGGCGGGCGCGGCACGCAAGGTGATGGACGCGGCGCCCGAGCGCTCGAAGACAGCGCTGCTGGCGGTCGAGGCCGGAGGACGGGCCGCCATGTCCGAACTCCGCCATGTGATGGGCCTGCTCGCGGCGCCGGACAACGAGCGACCCGACGGCCTCGTGCCCCAGCCCGGGCTGGGGCAGCTCGACACCCTGGTGGAGCGGGTACGCGCCGCCGGGACACCGGTGCGTATCGCCGTAACGCTGCCGCCGGAACCGCTGCCGCCCGGGGTGGACCTCGCGGCGTATCGCGTCGTCCAGGAGGCGCTGACCAACACGATCAAGCACGCGCCCGGCACCGAGGCATCCGTCATGATCGACTACGCCGAGGACTCGCTGGAGATCGAGATCGCCGACACCGGCGGCAAGCGGGACGCCGTGCCGGCGGAAGGCAACGGCCGCGGCCTCATCGGACTGCGCGAGCGACTGGCGGTCTACGGCGGCGAACTGACGGCCGGGCCGACCCTCGCCGGCGGCTACCGGATCAAGGCCCGTGTCCCCTGGCGGATCGCATGAGCCGGCCGAGCCTGCGCGCCGTCGTCGCCGACGACCAGGCCCTGGTGCGAACGGGCTTCGGAATGATCCTGGCCGCGGACGGCATCGAGGTGACGGCCGAAGCGGCCGACGGAGCCGAGGCGGTCGCCGCGGTCCACCGCACGCGGCCCGACGTCGTTCTCATGGATATCCGGATGCCCCAGATGGACGGCATCGAAGCAACCAGGCGGATCCTCGCCGACGGCCAGGACAGCACCCGCGTCATCATCCTGACCACCTACGACCTCGACCACTACGTCTACGCCGCCCTCACCGCCGGCGCCAGCGGCTTCCTGCTCAAGGACGTCAGCCCCGAGCACCTGGTGGCCGCCGTACGACTGGTGCAGTCCGGCGACGCCCTCCTCGCGCCCTCGATCACCCGCCGCCTGATCGAGCGCTACGCCCGCCGCGAGGAGCCGGGGACCACCACCGTGCACCGCGACCTGTCGGGCCTGACACCGCGCGAGCTCGAAGTGCTCCGCCTGCTCGCGACGGGCCTCAGCAATGCCGAACTCGCCAAGCGCCTCTTCCTCAGCCCGACCACGGTCAAGACGCATATCGGCCGCATCCTGTCGAAGCTGGACCTCCGTGACCGCGTACAGGCCGTGGTCCTCGCGTACGAGACAGGACTGATCGCCCCGGAAGTCGGCTCCTAGCCGGTGACTTCGCACATATCGCTGACACGAACGGGCGGGACCCCCTTCAGGGGATCCCGCCCGCGCGCTCCTGCGACTCTCTACGACTCCTGAGAGGCCTCAGCCCTCCAGGTCGTCCTTGGCCTTGGTGCCGTCCTTGTGAAGGTCGTCGTCCTCGGAATCACCCTCGGAGTCCACACCCGTCTCGGCCACCTCGGCCACCTCGACGGTCCTGACGGTCTCGATGACCTCGGCGGTCGGCGCTTCGGACGTCACGACCTCCGAAGCACTGTCGCCACCGGCATCATGCTCGTCCGTCTCTTCGTCCTCGTCCTCGTCCTCGTCCTCGTCGAGCGCGTCCGTGAAATCGACGCCGTCGAGCTCCGCGAGCCGGTCGGAGGCGTCCGTGCTGCCGTCCTTGTCCGACTCGACGGCCTTGGCAAACCACTCACGTGCCTCGTCCTCACGCCCGGCCGCGAGCAACGCGTCGGCGTACGCGTAACGCAGCCGCGCGGTCCAGGGCTGTACGGAGTTGGAGGCCAGCTCGGGGCTCTGGAGCGTGACGATGGCCGCGTCCAGCTGATCCATGTCCCGCCGCGCGCCGGCAGCCACGAGCCGCATCTCGACCTGACTTGCCTTGTCGAGCTTCTGCACCTCGGGAGCCCCGGCCATCTCGAGCGCCCTCTCGGGGCGTCCCAGACCGCGCTCGCAGTCCGCCATCACGGGCCACAGCTCCACATTGCCTGTCATGCGCCGCGCGGCTCGGAACTCGGCGAGCGCCTCGCTGTACTTCTGGTTCACGTACGCGGCGAAGCCGGCCGCTTCCCGCACGGCGGCGACACGCGACGCGAGCCGCAGCGCGACCCTGGAGTAGCCGTACGCGCTCTCGGGGTCCTCGTCGATGAGCCGGGCCACCATCACCAGGTTCCTGGAGACTTCCTCGGCAAGTCCCTTCGGCAGGCTCATCAGCTCCTGCCGTACATCCTTGTCGATCTCCTCGCCCGTGACCTCGTCCGGGATCGGCAGCCGCTTGATCGGCTCGCGGTCACGCTCCCGCTCCTCGCGGAAGCGGCCACCGCCACCGCCACGGCGGTCGTCACCACGGTCGTCGCGCCCACGGAAACCGCCGCCGCCGGGGCGACCACGGCTGTCGTCACGGCGCGGTCCGCCACGGCCACGGTCAGCGCCACCACTGCGGTCGTCGCGCCCACGGAAACCGCCACGGTCGCCGCTGCTGCTGCCGCCACGGTTGTCATCGCGACGGAACCCACCACGGTCACCGCCACCGCCGCGGTTGTCATCACGCCGGAAGGGAGGACGGTCACCGCCACCACTGCCGCGGTTGTCATCACGGCGGAAGGGCGGACGGTCGTTGTCACGCCGCGGAGCACCACGCTCGTCGTCACGACGGAACGCCGGACGGTCGCCACTGCCGCGGTTGTCATCGCGGCGGAAGGAGGGACGATCACCGCCACCACTGCCGCGGTTGTCGTCACGCCGGAAGGAGGGGCGGTCGTTGTCACGCCGCGGGGCACCGCGGTCACGGTCGTCGCGGCTCGGCCCGCTGGGACGGTCGTCACGCCGGTCATCACGACGGAAGGACGGACGGTCACCACCGCCGCTGCCACGGTTGTCATCGCGGCGGAAACCGCCACGGTCACCGCCACCACTGCGGTCGTCGCGCCCACGGAAGCCACCGCTGCTGCCGCCACGGTTGTCATCGCGACGGAACCCACCACGGTCACCGCCACCACTGCGGTTGTCATCACGCCGGAAGGAGGGACGGTCACTGCCGCCGCTGCCGCGGTTGTCATCGCGACGGAAGGGGGGGCGGTCGTTGTCACGCCGCGGAGCACCACGCTCGTCGTCACGACGGAACGCCGGACGGTCGCCACTGCCGCGGTTGTCGTCACGCCGGAAGGGGGGACGGTCACTGCCGCCGCTGCCACGGTTGTCGTCACGACGGAACGCCGGGCGGTCGTTGTCACGCCGCGGGGCACCGCGGTCACGGTCGTCGCGGCTCGGCCCGCTGGGACGGTCGTCACGCCGGAACGGGGGACGACCTCCACCACTGCGATTGTCATCACGCCGGTCATCACGACGGAAGGGCGGACGGTCACCGCCGCCGCTGCCGCGGTTGTCGTCACGGCGGAAACCGCCACGGTCGCCGCTGCTGCTGCCGCCACGGTTGTCATCGCGACGGAACCCACCACGGTCACCGCCACCACTGCGGTTGTCGTCACGCCGGAAGGGGGGGCGGTCGTTGTCACGCCGCGGAGCACCACGCTCGTCGTCACGACGGAACGCCGGACGGTCGCCACTGCCGCGGTTGTCGTCACGCCGGCCGGCCCCAGCGCGGTCGTTGTCGCGGCTCGGGCCCCCGCGGTAGCCGCCGCGGTCACCACTGTCCCGGCGTCGCTGATCGCGCTCCGGTCGCTCGTCGGGAGAGTTGGTGGACATGGGTGACTCCTGTCATCGGTACCGCAAGTCATTCTCGCGCAGCCGGGTACCCGGCGCGCTTCGGAAAAACAAAAAAGGACCTCTGGTCCCAGCGAGTCGCTGGGACCAGAGGTCCTCCAAAGATTGTTCGGCGGCGTCCTACTCTCCCACAGGGTCCCCCCTGCAGTACCATCGGCGCTGTAAGGCTTAGCTTCCGGGTTCGAAATGTAACCGGGCGT